>CANRGE010000092.1 GCA_947630065.1 uncultured Clostridia bacterium | reverse complement strand
TAGACTTTTTAAGTGCTATTCTTTATATATTACTGGAGTTGATAATATGTTAAATTTTGTAATGTGTGATGATAATCATGGTATCTTAAATAGATTAGAAAAAATGCTAGAATCAATATTAATAAATAATAATTTATCCGGGCACGTTGCCTATACAACAACCAAACCAGATAATTTAGTCAGTTATATCGAAAAAAATTCATTTGATGTAGTTATATTGGATATAGACTTAAAATCTGATATTTCAGGTATGGATTTAGCTAATATAATAAGAAAGAAAAATAAAAAAGCTTATATTATATTTACCACAGCTCATTTGGAATATTCCATGATAGCATATAAATATAAAACCTTTGACTTTCTCGCAAAACCAGTTACTACTGAAAGATTAGAAGAAACTATTATAAGACTGTTTGATGACATCGCATCTGATAATGCAAGTTTCTTTAAGTTAAATAAAAATAAGGTTTTTATCAACAGTAATGATATATTTTTTATTCAAAAGCAAGGAAAAAAAGCCATATTCAAAACTACTTCAAAGGACTTCGAATTGAATTCTTCTTTTTCTAATATTTTAAGCAATTTACCTAAAAATTTTGTTAGGTGTCATAAATCATATATTGTAAATCTTAATAAAATATCACATGTACAATCTAATAACACTATTGTCTTCAAGGATAATGTTAGTATCCAATGTAAAATTGGTCCAAAATACGAAGATTTTTTTAGAGGAGGTTAAAATTTTTTATGGATTTTTTACACAATTTGTGGAATGTTTTAAGTACAGAAAATGAGGATTTAGTAAATTATGTAGTTATACTTTTAAACCTAATTGAGTCTTATGTAACTCTTAAATTCTTTTCAGTTATTATGAATATAAAATATACTAGTAAACAGAGAAACCTATACATAATATTAATGGAATTTCTTGTTATTATATCAACATTTCTAATCCCAGAACAGTTTTCAGTATTCGTTCATTTATTTTTTATATTTATTATAATAAAATTGGCTTTCAAGGTGACAATTACCAAAGCAATAATATGTGAAATAGTTCCAATGTTAGTAAGTGTAATTCTTGAAAGTATATATGCAAATTTATGTTTAAGATTGTTTGGAAAAACGGCTTTAGAATGTGTAAATATAATAATATACAGAGTTCCTATAATGTTATTAATATATATAACAATGTATTTAATATCAATTTGTATACAAAAAATAAAAAACAATGTTAATTTACTTGAGCATATTGATAGTTATGGAAAAAAATTAATTTTTATAAATTTAGCATTTATTATTCTCATCATTGCAGTTCAATTTTATTGTTTTATTTTTTATGGAAACGTCTTGCCTTGGTATATAACATTAATTAGTTTAGTAAGTTTAATCTCTTACGCTATTATTAGTATATACAGTATTATAAAAACAATTAATTTAGAGATTACTAAGCAAAATCTAGAGCAATCAGAACTGCACAATAAAACTTTAGAGTTATTATATAATAATGTAAGTGCCTTTAAACATGATTTTTCAAATATTCTTACAGCTTTAGGAGGTTTTATCTATTCAAAAAATATTGATGGCTTAGAAAAATATTATGATAAAATTCTTGATGAATGTCATATTAATAATAATTTATCAACTCTTAATCCTAAAATCATTAATAATCCTGCTGTTTATAATATTCTTGCAACCAAATATTATAAAGCTGATGCATTAGAAATAAATATTAATTTGCAGGTCTTCATAAATCTTAATGATTTGAAATTAAACATATATGACTTTTGTAGAATATTAGGTATTCTTTTAGATAATGCAATTGAAGCTGCATCTATATGTGAAGAAAAAATTATCAATATAGATATTAATGATATAAAGCCTAAAAAATACCAAATTATAACTATTGAAAATACATATTCTGATAAAAATCTTGATATAAGTAGGCTCAGTGAAAAGGGTTATACTTCTAAAACAGAAAATAAAGATTCTCATGGTATTGGCTTATGGCAAGTATCTAAAATGTTAAAAAAACACAATAATATTATTTTAAATACAAGTAAAGATGATAAATTTTTCAGACAAGAATTAGTTATATATTATAATTAACATACATTTATCCAATGATACATTGTTAATTTGAAACTACCTAAATTTTAAAAAGATTCAATTATTTTAATAAATAATTGAATCTTTTTATTTTACAATTTTATTAGTCTTTTTTTATTAAAGATTTTGGCATTGTTGGTTGATGAAAGAATCCCCATATTGCACAAGCACTATTTGTAGATTTTGCATATTTTTCAGCTATTTTAGATAATAATTTTAACATAACGCTTCCTCCTCTTAAATAATAATTTTTTATTTAACTAAACATCATTACCGGTATATGATGTTTTAATTAATAACTGTATTTTCACACTTCCAATATTCTTCATAACCATATTTATTGTTAGTAAGTTTATATGCAACTCTTGTTATAGTAAGAGTTTGAAGTAAAACTCCAA
>CANRGE010000091.1 GCA_947630065.1 uncultured Clostridia bacterium | reverse complement strand
GTAAATTTTCGCGTCAACAAATCTTTACGCTTCTTTGAGACCTTGAATTTAGATAGCAAACTTTAAGATGTAGAGAAGGGTCTCAAATAAGCGTAAAGATTTGTTCTTTTATTAACCTTAACCTTTTTATATATTTGACAAAAATACATAAAAAAGTTAAAATAGTAGTATAATATAAAAAGGGAGAATTGAATGCAAAATACAAATAAAAAAGCTTTTGAAATTATAAATTCAAAAACAAAAATATATTTAATAATAATAGCTATTTTATTAATTGTAATATGTTGTTACGAAACAAATTTTATAATGCCAGCAATTATACTTTTTGGCATTATATGTTTTTATGCTTTTTGGACTAATAATAAAAGAAAAGCAGAGATATCAGAACACATACAAGAATTAACAATAAATGTAGATTCTGCTGCTAAAAATACATTAATAAATTCACCATTTCCATTAATTATAATGGAAACAGATGGAAACATAATTTGGAGAAGTTCAAAGTTTGTTAGCGAATTTGCAAATATAGCAATAGACGAAAACTTAAATGAAATTATACAAGAAATAAAAATAAATATAGAAGAAAAAAAGGATGAACAAGAGCAAAACAAAACAAAAGCTAGAACAATAACATTAGAACAAATTATAAATAATAAAAACTATAAAATAATATGTGAATATATAAAAACAAAACAAAATCAAAGAAAAAGTAAAAAAGACGAATATATGGTAATGCTATACTTTATAGATAATACTGAATATATAAAAGCATTAAGAAAATGTAATGAAGCACAAACATGTATAGGAATTATAATGATAGACAATTACGAAGAAATAATGCAAAGAGTAGTAGCAGAAGAAAAACCACAACTTATAGCAAAAATAGAAAAAATAATATATGATTGGGCATTAGAATCAAATGGTGTTGTTATAAAATCTGAAAGAGAAACATTTGTATATGTGTTTGAACAAAGATATTTAGATAAAATAAAAGAAAACAAATTCCAAATATTAGATACAGTTAAAGAAATACAATTAGAAGGAGCTTTACAAGTAACATTAAGTATAGCAATATCATCAGAAGGAGCAACAGAATACGAAAAATATAAATCAGCAAATTCTGCTATGGATATAGCATTAGGACGTGGTGGAGACCAAGCAATAATAAGAGAAAATGGAAAATATTTATTCTTTGGTGGAAGAGCACAAGAATTAGAAAAAAGAACTAAAGTAAAAGCAAGAATAGTAGCACATGCATTAGAAGAATTAATGCTAGAATCTAAAGATGTAATAATAATGGGACATGCAAATGGAGACATAGATTCAATAGGTTCAAGCTTAGGAATTTATAGATTAGCAAAAACTTTAGGAAAAAATGCTAAGATTGTAAATGAAACAATAGGAGCAAGCATAGATAGCTTCATGGAATCTGTAAAAAAAGAACTAGAAGAAGATATTTTTATAAATAAAGAAGAAGCATTAGATATAATAAATCAAGAAACACTTTTAGTTGTTGTAGATACACATAAAAGAAGTTATGTAGAAGCTCCAGAATTATTAGAAAAAACAAACAAGATTGTAGTAATAGACCACCATAGAAGAAGTACAGACTATATAGATGATGCAACACTAACATTCCACGAAGTATATGCATCATCTGCTGCAGAATTAGTAACAGAACTTTTACAATATGTAGAAAAACCAGTAAAACTAAAAACAGTAGAAACAGAAGGACTATATGCAGGAATAATGGTAGATACAAAAAACTTTACATTTAAAACTGGAGTAAGAACATTTGAAGCAGCAGCATATTTAAGGAAATGCGGAGTAGATATAATAAAAGTAAAAAAATGGTTTCAACTAGATTTAGATAATTATAATAAAATATCTCAAATAGTTAATAATTCCGAAATAGTATATGAAACAATAGCAATTTCAATATATGAAGGCGAAGACCAAAATTCAAATTTAATATGTGCAAAAGCAGCAGACGAATTATTAACAATAAGTCAAATAACAGCATCATTTGTAATTGGTGACTTAGGAGATAAGGTATGTATAAGTGGACGTTCAATAGGAGATATAAATGTTCAAGTAATACTAGAAAAACTTGGCGGAGGAGGACACATAACACTAGCAGGGGCACAAGTAGAAGGAAAAACAAAAGACGAAGTAAAACAAGAATTAATAAATAAAATAAAAGAATATTTCAGTGAAACAGCTGGATAAAATAGTTAAACGGGGTTTTGTATAGAAATTTTGGAAAGGTAGTTCTAAAATTCATAAAAACCCTGTTTTTTTATATAATAGGAAAGTTCTACTTTCCTATTATATAAAAAAATAACATTGCACAGAAAATTTACTTTATAAATTTTCGCGTCAACAAATCTTTACGCTTCTTTGAGACCTTGAATTTATATAGCAAAATTTAAGATGTAGAGAAAAGGTCTCGCGAAGCGAGATTTGTTCTATAATAGGAAAGTTCTACTTTAAAACTAAAATAAGGACAAAAAAATAGGCATCACAAAAATGCCTCAAAAATATACTTTTTTTGAAGTTTAAAAAGGTAAGCTATCATCTTCT
>CANRGE010000090.1 GCA_947630065.1 uncultured Clostridia bacterium | reverse complement strand
GGCAACGTTTTTTCAATTGACACATCAACACTTTTATCATATATTGCATACAAATTAATAGCAGCATCGCTTGTTTTCGTTAATTCTTTTACTTTTTCTAGTATATTTTGAGTATCTTCATAAACTTTTGAACCATTTTGTTCCGTGGACCATCCTAAGAATTTTAAATAATGTTCAGAATCTTTGTCTTCTTCATTATTATCATAATGATAAGTGATTGTAAAATATTTTTGATAATTATTACTTCTTAAATTCGCCACATCATCAGAATAATGAAACACACTAGGTGCCATTTCACCTTTTCCTTGAGAATCTACATTTATGTAATTTACTGTTAATTGATAAGGTCTATAAGTTGCACTTAGAATAATATCTTTATCTAAATCATAATGATCTTTTATAACAGTGTCTTCTAAATTCCATCCTGTAAATTCATAGCCATCTTTCTCAATTTTTTCATTTTTTATTGGAACATTCACACTTTTATCATATACTGCATATAAATCAATTTCTTCATCATTTGTTTTTGTTAAATCTTTTACTTTATCTAATATATTTTGAGCATCTTCATAAATCATCAAACCATTTGACTCTGTTGCCCAACCTAAAAATTTTAGATTATAATTTAATGTTTCTGATCCTTTACCATTATTATATTGATAAGTTACATTATAATTGCTATTCAATTGATTTGATTTTAATTTAGCTTCAATATCTGAATAATAAAATGTATCTAAAGACATTTCACCAACTTGATGAATACCAGTGTTATGATAATGAACAGTTAATTTATATGGATTCCATTTAGCTTCTAGCTGAATATCGCTAGTTAATGTAATTGTATTTTCTTTGATTTCATTATTTAACATCCACCCATCAAATCGATATCCCTCTTTTACTGGTGCAGCTTCTATAGGAGCTTCTACACTACTTTTATATATTGCATATAAATTAAGAGTTTTACTTTCTGCTTTAATGAGATTTTTAAAATCATTTATAATTTGTTCATTCGTATATTTTACCATTCCATTATCTACATCTGACCATCCCAAAAATTCTAGATTATACTTTAGTTTTTTATTGGCCTCATTATTATTCATAATATATTCCATTTCATAATAACTTTCAAATACATTTTGACTTAATTGAGCTGCATCATCTGTATAATGAAATATACTAGATTCCATAGCTCCGTCTGTATGGCTATTATTTTTAATATTATGATAATTTATTGTTAATGTATTTTCTATAAAATGAGCAGTAAATTCTTTATCTTCTGTTGAGCCTTTTTCTATTTTGTTACTTGGAGTCCAACCTGTAAATGTATATCCTTCTTTTGTAGGATTTTCTAATATAATTTCTTCTTCTACTGTATAAGTATTAGGATTTTTCGGATTATTTATTGAATCATTTAAATTATATGTAATCTGATAATGAATGATATCAAATTTTGCATATAATTCAATACCATCTTTTTTATCAGGAAATATTTTTTCTTCAAATGGTGTATCACTATTCTTTTCATACCAACCTAAGAATTTATAACCTGTTTTAGTAGGCTCCGTTGGATAATTTATAGACTCTCCAAATTTTCCTTCCACATAATCATATGGTTCTTCCTCATCCTCTGTTAAATGAAATACAATACTTTCATCTTTTAATTCCCATTTTGCATAAAGAGTTGCCCCATTTAATACCATAGTTTCACTAGTAAAAGGTTCAGTAAATTCTTTTTGTTCATCAATATAATACCATCCAACAAAATTATAACCTTTTCTAGTAGGAGCTTGTGGAAGGGTAATCTCTTCTTTATATTTGGCAGTGACACTTGCATATGCCGTTTCAGAAGTTCGAAGTGAATAAAATTTTATTGTATATTCATTAGGAGAAGAAACAGCTGTTATAGAAGATCCACCAATTTCCATTTTTATTTTTGTAGTAGTTTTTTCTTCCCCATTAGACCACTTTTTAAAAGTATAACCATCTTCTACAATTGCTTCAAGTTCAACTTCTTCTTCATAATAGAATAATCCATCTTCACTAGTAGAATTCACAATGATATCTGAAATTCCTTCGCCTTTTATGAACTCTAATGCATATCGATTTCTTTTATAATAAACATTAACAATGGTTGTTCCATCTGCAAGAATCGTTTTATCTTCTACTTTATCGACAGTAAATCCTGGATATGAAATAATTGTAAGATTTGCCTTGCTATCCGTAATACCTTTTTCGTTTATTTCTTTTATAAAATCATTATATTTTCCATGAACATCCATGAAATAAACATGTGTTTTAAATGAAGTATCACTATTAGGAGTAAATATAGCTTTTAAAGTTTTCTCTCCTAAACTGCCTTTACCAATTTTAGTAATCTCATTTCCATTTTCTTCCCATCTTACAAAAGTATATCCTAATTTAGTAGGACTACTTAATTTTACACTATCTTCAACTGTATAAGTATTTGGATTAGAAATGGAATTGACTCCTCCATCTAAATCATAAAAAATAGTATAATGAATTGTTGTAGCAGAAGGATTGTAAGTTATATTTTCAGCATTTAAAACAAATTCTAATGTTTCTTCTTTATCCCCTGTATTCCAAGAATCAAAAGTATATCCGTCTTTTACAATTGCTTTTAATGTAACAGTAC
>CANRGE010000089.1 GCA_947630065.1 uncultured Clostridia bacterium | reverse complement strand
AATCAGAATGTAAATTCCATTCAATTTTAATAGGTCTTTCATCTGTTTGATAATTTACTTTTCCAATTTCTATTTTTCTAAACCAGAATTACTTATATAAAAAATAATATTTTGACCTTTTTGTTTTAAATATTTAACTTAATCTATAACTTCATCAGTTATTTTGCATTTTGTAATAATTATTAAAGCATTCTTAACATTATTTTTATCTAATTCATTAAGCAGTTCTAATAAATATATTTTATAGTTTTTTGACTAACAAAAGCATCCTGTATTAGGTAGCAAAAATAAAGGAATATTTTTGTCATAATATTTATATTCAAATAATTATTTAACTGATTCCTTGGTGTTGCAAGTTTTTTTGACGAACAATTAGTATCATTAGTGGCTTGAAGCAAACAATATTTATAGCATTTGGACAACCTACAACTAGCGTGCATTCCTATAACTAATATATAATCATCTCGCTTTTTGTGATAAGTATTTCTAAATACAGCTATGCTATTTTACAATTAAAAAGCCTAACCCATTAAAAAGAGTTAGGAATAATTGACTTAGGGCTTCTAAAGTTTCCTGAGTACCAATTACTTACAATTATAACCAAATATTTATAAATGTCAATAAATTTAGTAAAATTAATTTAGTAAAATTCTAAAAATAAAATTGAATCCAACAAAACGCGAATAATTTTAGACTGCTTTTCTACATATTTATTTAAAAGGCTAGAACAAGACGAAAACTATTACTCCCTGAATAACCATGATTAAATGAGAAGGAAAATATACCAGCATCTAAACCATAATTGCAATTACTACCGCGACTAATCCATGGATAATTTGAATAGATATAAGCAGATTCATCATTGTACCAGCTACTTATGGTTCTAGTCTTACTACCATAACTAACACTATAGAATGGACCCATCTCTTTTGTGGCATCTCCTAAATGTCCTCGACTGTAAGTTTTATTATTTGTGTCATAGTCATATTTATCGTAATATCTTTCATCAGTTGGTAAAGCTATTTCACCGGTAATAGCTTTAATATCATGATTTATTTCTAAGTCACCATCATTACAATTTGGACATGTTAATTTGCCATTAAAACCAGAATTATATACACTGTGACGCCCTGATGATAAGTTTCCTGTGTGCCCATTGCCTGTGCTATTATCATCAAGTCCTGCCATTACGTATTCTAAGGCTCCCCCACTCATATCATAGACGCCTGTATAATTATTTGTTGTACTTGCTACCACACTTGCTTTATTAAAATAATTGGTATTATATATTCCATCTGCTCCAGGGGAAGTTACGCCTCCATATTCATTACATGCATCAGGTGCATTACTACATAATTCATTAGTACCAGTATACCCTGTGGTTGGTTCATGAATTGCAGCATAGCCTGTTAAGTAGTTTTCATTATTATTTATTCTAATTTTTTGATGGCTTCCATATTTACTATGTTGTAAATAAGCTATGGCTCCCCATTCCATGTTCTTCATCATATGACTATTTAATACAGGTTCATAATGTCTTCCAATTGTATAAGCCTTTGCTATTTGGATTCCACGCCATGAATAGACATTTGGCTTAATAACAACTTTGTTTGCTGCTTCAATTGAGGCAGCTTCATCTGCTGGATTTACTTCAGCATCACTTGCTTGAGTTGCTCCATCATAACCAGTTTCAAATTTGCCGACCCATATGCCATTCGTATTAAATGAGGTAAAGGCTGGATGGGTTAGCCACTCTCCTTTTGTTGAACCATTTTTTGCTTCTTCTTCTTTACTTTCAAATTCAATGTTGATTATTTTTGCTTTATCTTCTTTTGTTCCTAATTCATTATAGTTTCCTTCATCAAATATTTCATATCGATATCTTGGTATCCATACAAAATAACTTTCGATATCTCCTTCTTCTATTGGCTCATTTGCTCCTGGATCTTCTATACCATTCCTTAAGATTACTGCATTCGCCCACTGTTGTTCAGCGTAACTATACCATTTCTTGCTTTCATCTGCTCTTGTCACTTTGCCATTCTCTTCATTTATTGTTATTGGTATTAATTTTCCATCTAACACTGGATCTGTTCCATTTAAGATACTTTCTGTATATGGTTTTTCTCCTATTACACTTTCTACTACTATCTTTGATTTATAGGTTTTATTCATTGTATCATTTTCTACTGTTACATCTTCATCCATCCATATTCTTAGTTCATATTTCTTTTCTTCATTTGGTTTTAATTTTCCACTCTTTAATTTTCTTCCTTCTTTTGTTCCTTCTATTTTATATTTATCATATTTTTCATAAGCACTTAATATTGTCGGTACTCCTTTATCTCCTTCTTCATTTAATGCAATACTCACATATTCACTACTTAAATTTGTTTCTTCTAACATTTCTAAATTGATTGTATAATCAGCATATTCTCCACAATTATTTTTAATACTAAATTTATATGGTTTGCTTTTTAATCCTTCTTCATCTAATATTGGATATGCTTTATCTATTTTGATATCATCTTCTTCATGTTCTATTGTTACATTTAAACATGATGTTCCTACAACATTTTCTCCGGTTTGTTCTTTTGTTATTATCCATAAGGCATAACTTACTCCTATTGTTATTAATATTACAATCAATACTATTATCAT
>CANRGE010000088.1 GCA_947630065.1 uncultured Clostridia bacterium | reverse complement strand
ATTTCTACAAATTTATTTTTAGTTATCATATGTTCTCCTTCCTAAATTTCGTTAAGCATATTATTTTTTAATTTATAAACTGCCACTTTTTTATTCGTAAACTCGCACTTCTTTTTCCCTACAACCTCAACTATACTCATTTTTACTAATTCGCATAATCTTGGCTGACTATAATTCCTATCACTACTATCTGTTAATCCTCTTTTATGCATTTCTACAGCAATTTCTTTAGCTGTCATTTCTCTATTATTTAAAATATTAACTATTTGTTCATACCTTACTTTTTTCTTTTGGTTTATATCATCAAAACTCAATTGTCTTGTTTCTTTTGTAATATCATTCACTCAGATCACTCTCCTTGTAAATCAATTCACCTTTTATAATTTTAGCCAAAATTAGCCATCTTTCCGCTTCTTTTATTCTTAAAAGCTCCTCTTTAGTTATAACCTTCATACTATCTCCTCTTATCTAACTATATTTCTATAAGTCATTGTCTTCTTATCAAATAATACCTTTACCGTTCCGTGTTGGTCCATTTCTCTGTTTTGATATAATTAATTCTGTTTCAACAACCTTTTTAGATAATTCCTCATCATTAGCATAAATAAAAATAATATTATCAGCATCTTGCTCCAAACTTCCACTTTCTCTTAAATCAGCATTGCATGGTCTTGTTCTTTTAATTGATTCTCTATTTAGTTGACATAGTGCCACAATAGGTATATTCAAATCTTTAGACATTAACTTTAATTTTCTACTTATTTCTGCAACTTCTTGTTCTCTGATGTTATATTTATTTTTACTTTTCAATAATTGTAAATAATCAATAATAATTAACCCAATATTCTTTCTTTCTTTTAATTCATATGCTTTTAATTCTATTTCCTGGATTGTCGTACTTGTCGCATCTATAATCATATTTAATTCTGCTAACTCTGCACTTGCTACTCCTATTTTTTCGAAATCTTCTTTTTCTAACCAGCCGCATCTTATTCTATGAGAATCAATACATGTTTTGCTTGATATTAATCTGTTTCCTAACTGTTTTTTTGACATTTCTAATGATACAAAATATGTGCATATCCCCTTATTAGAAATATTTTCAGCAATATTTAATGCTAATGCTGTTTTACCAATGCCGTGGTCTTGCTGCAATTAAAGTTAATTCTTGTTCATGTAACCCATCTGTGACTTTATCTAATTCAAAAAAACCAGTTTCATATCTGTGATCATCTCTTTTGTTATATTTATTGTCTATGTCTTGCAAAGTCTCTGTCATTACATTTAACATATTGCAATCTTCTTCGCTTAATTTATCGTTAGTCTTTATCTCTGTTATCGTTTGTATTACATTTTTCTTTATTTCCTCAGCATTTATATCAGAATTAACTTGATACATATCATTTATAATCTTCTGTGATTTTCGTATAATGCTTCTTCTTATGCTATAATTTTTTAGTTTGGAAATATAATATTCTATATTTGTAGATGTAATAATATTGCTTGTGATTTTAATTAAATATGAAAAAATCTTTTTCTCATCCATTTTTTTACTTTTAGCTAATTCCTTTACGCTTATTAAATCGACTGGACTATTTTGCTCTCCTAGCTCCCTTATAATACTAAAAATCTTTTTATGTATATCTAAGAAAAAATCATTTTCTTCTATTGTCTTTACATATTTGACACTTTCTTCAAAAACTAACATACAACCTAATATATTTTGTTCAACCTCCTCAGAATAAAGCTTATCTATTTCGTTTTGCATATTCATCATACTCACTAAAATCAGTATTATATTTAATTTCTTTAGGTTTGGTTGTTGTAGTTTTATTTATTTTATTATTTTTAAATTCTGTTTCTTTTGCATTATATTGTTCAATCGTATATATATTATTATTTAAACAATCGTTCAATTTTGGTTTTACATATGACCATCTTCTTACATTGCTCTCTACCGCTTCTTTCATAGTCTTAATAATTAATTCTTCAGATAAACCATCTGCTAAATATGTATTAATGTTCTCTGCAATGTATGGGGTAATCAATCCAAAATTGTTTTCATAAAATTTAAATGCATTATTTTCTGTTTCTGTTGTTGTTATTATATCTATATTATTATCTATATTATTAGTACAACTATGTTGTATACCCCATGAAACTGAGTTGTATAGGGTATGCAACTCAGTTGTATAGTATACAACAAAGTTTATGCCATTTACTTTTCTATCTTCTTTAGCAATCAACCCTTTGCTTAACAGTGATTTTAAGTTCTTTTGTATTCCTTGTTTAGTTGAGTTTGTCCAATTTGCTAAATATTGTAAACTTCCCGTAAACTTTTGATTTTTTAATTGAGAAAATCCATATATAATTGCATATACTAATAACTCATTTCCTTTAAGATGCAATTCATTAACCATAAAACCTTGAATTACTATATAGTTTTCATTGTTAATCATATAAACCTCCTTCTTTTGTTTTCTGTTTGTCATAAATTAGATTTTTGATATTCCAATTTTGCCCATAACAAGCTCTTAAATGTTTTTTTGCTTTTTCTGTATATAATTTACTATTTAAGCCATTATCTTGCTCTCTATGACAATTCTCACAAGCTGTAAATATATTTTCTTCTATTCCTAATCCCCCACTACTTCGCGGGATAAAATGCGCATTTGCATAATTCCACGGCAATAATTTCCCACAAAAAATACACATGTGTTGATCTCTATTCCATACTGTTAATTTTACTTTTTTTGGAATATCTGTTTCTTTTGTTCTTTTATGTTTTTTACCTTTAATTGGTTGTATCTTCTTATATTCTTTAGATTCGCAATTTTTACAATCTTCAAAGTTAATTTCTTTTTTTAGTT
>CANRGE010000087.1 GCA_947630065.1 uncultured Clostridia bacterium | reverse complement strand
AGAAAAAGGCAGCTAAGCCTGCTATAGCTACAAGAATAGCCACTGACATATTTAATTCCCCAGTTGCCTCTTTCACATTTTTACCTCCTTTTATTTAGTTTCTACATTAGTTCCTTCACAATTAATTGTAGTTTTGTTTCCATTTTTATCCAATGCATTACATACTGTACGTTCTTTATTACATTGATAAGCGGAAGCACATAATGTTTGACGATTCATATTATTTTTAATTGATGGCCAAATAAATGCATAAAAGAATGCTGCTATTGCAGCTATTGCTACTACAGTTATTACTGTAATATTTAATTCGCCTGTCGCTTCTTTCATAAAATTACCCTATTTTCCTTTTACTGATGTATCTTGTGGTGTGCACTTAATTTGAGTTGGATTGCCAGCTTGATCTAAAGCATCACATAAAGTTCCATTACAGTGATAAGCAGCTGCACATAAAGTTTGACGGTTTAAATTATTTTTAATTGCAGGCCAAATAAATGCGTAGAAAAATGCTGCTATGGCTGCTATTGCTACAACAGTTATTACTGTAATATTTAATTCACCTGTCGCTTCTTTCATCTTTTTTACCTCCTTTAATCTTCTTACAGTTATTATTATAACTTTTTTAAATAAAATTATCAACCATTTAAATTCATTTGTTAAAAATTAGACATTATTGACGTTTAATAATTTTTCTATAGTAAAAAATAAAAGCCAAAAAACTAATAATTGATATAATAATACCAATTTTTAAACCTTTTATATGATATTTTAACTCTATTCTATGATTTCCATTACTTACTGGAATAGAAATTATTCCATTTAATATTTTATCATAATTTACTTTTTCACTATCAATATATATATCAAAACTATTATCATATGGTACTGTAATTATTAATAAATCATTATCCATTGCTGAAAAATCACCAGTAAATCCATTGTATGTAATTTTAAGATTTTCAATTTTTTTATTGTTTAATTCATCAATTAATTTTTTTAAATCATCTTCTATAACATATTCTAAAATCTCACTACTTTCGCTATATATAGCACCAAAATCAGGAGTTAAATTTATTTCAATCTTAACTTTATCACCTTTTTTTAAATCGTATATACTATCAACTTGTTTTTCATTAACCTTTAAATTATAAATTTCTTTTCCGCTTTTCTTTTTAATTATTATATTATTTTCTACCTCAAAGAAAAAGTTTTCCACATTCAAATTAACTTTAGCAACAATGTCATCTGGAATATCAAAAGTAAGTGTTACTTTACCAGGTATACTATTATCATGAAGAAAATATGTATTTTCTTTTTCATCAATATTTTCAAAACTTTTTTGAGGACTTAAATATTTAATTTGTAAATTATATTTTTTGTTAGTTAACAAATTTAATATATCAATTATATTATTATCACTAGATTTTAATTGTTCTTCATTTTGATTATTAACAATAAACCCTAAACTATTAATATAATATTTATTTTCCAAAAAAGATACTTTTGAAGAATTAAAAGCATAATTTTTTATAACATATTTTAAACCCAATAATGCATTCATTAAAAAGTGATTAGAATAACTTATAACAGAATTATGATGGTATTCTGGTCTATAATCTTTTAAAAAAGTTGTCAAATTATTATTATATATTGATGAAAATCTATTAATGCCATAATAATTAAACAATAAACCATCATTATTAGTTATATTAGAATTCATTCTAAAAAAATTATCATCTTCTTTAAGCTTATTAATTAAATTATCAGTATTTTTTATTTTTTGCTGATATTCGCTAACTGTTACATAATTATAATTACTGCCTTGATAATTAATATTGATATCCATTATTAAATTAATAGATAACTCAATAATAACTAAAAAATATGTAATTAAATCTAATTTTGATTTTTGGTAAGTTAAAATATAGTAAATTAACAAGCAACTACTCAATATTAATAGCCAAACATATATTTTTTCAAAACTAAAACTTGAATAAAGATAATTTTTGTATGCAAAAAATATCAAAAAATATATTATTAATACAACTAATATTATTATTTTATTTTTTAACTTAATATTAATTCTTTCAATATCAAAATTATAAGCGATTAAAATCCAAAAAGCATTAAAGCAAAAAACAAAGCGGCCTGGAAATCCAATTGGCTTTTGAAAAAGATGCCAAGTGTAATAACCAAGATTAGTTATTAATGATAATAAATAAATTATTCCAATAATATATATTGATTTTTTTAATTTTAAATTTTTTTTCTTATCACTTAAATGTAATAAAATAATTACTAAAATAAATAAAGATAAGTATATTGGCGCACTACTATTTGTTGTAACGCTCTCACTAACATAATTACTACCCATAAGAAAATTGTATAAAGAACCAATTCCATCCTTATTAAATCCTAAATAATTCATATTACTATAATAACTTATTCTCCCAGAAAATAGACTATAAATAGTAGGAATTAAAATAAACATTGAACTTAATCCACATAATAAACTAGTTATAATAAATCTAATAATTCTTTGCTTTTTCTCTTTTATATTTAATGATGAATTATATAGCAAAAAGAAAAAATAAATAACTGAAAATAAGCATATCATATAAGCTGTGTAATAATGAATAATTATCATATATGTCAAGGTAATAAAATACATTAAATTTTTATTATCATTAACTATTTTATCTATACCAATCATAATTAATGGCAACATATAAACTGCATCCAAAAATTGATAATTATGATAATATAAACTAGTAAAACCAGATAGAGCAAATATAGTAGAAAAGATAATTGATTTATTATTGTACTGTTTTTTATAATTTAATAGAATGTTCATTGTTAATCCTGATAAACCAATTTTAATGAACAATAAAATAATGTAAAATAAATCAAAGTTTTCTTTTTTAAATAAAAAATACAGCAAATTTAATGGATTACATAAATATGTTGTAAATGTTGGATAAAAATTTTCACCTAATCCAATATTAAATGTAAAAATATTAAAGTTTTTTAAACCTTCAAAAAAAGCTGGATACTGTGAAAATGAATCCGATGTTCTAATAGAAAGATT
>CANRGE010000086.1 GCA_947630065.1 uncultured Clostridia bacterium | reverse complement strand
TTAATTTTGCAAGAATTTTATATAATTTTATATAATATAAAGACTTTTCGTTAGAAATTTGGTACAATTAATTTAAAAGAAAAGTGGTGATAGTATGGAAAGAAATGAAATTAATAAAATACGTGAAATGGCATGCCAAATAACTAATTATCTTAGGGGGAGAACAGGAAATAATTTTCAAAATGATATTAATATAGTTTTAAAAAAATACTATAATCACTTTGGAAAAACATTTGAAATGCCCCAAGCAATGCGAGGCGATTATAAAAATGATGGTTGGGTTATTGAAGATAAAATTTTTTTTATGATGTATTCACCCATTATTACAAAAAAATCATTTTATGAAGAAATACAAGATAAATTGAAAAAAGATTTAGGCGGTTTATTGGATAATGTCTACAATAAAAATATGTGGAATGGTGAAATTAGAAAAGCAATTTTATTAGTTAATACAAAAGATAATCGATTACCACCTGATAATATTCGAAAATATGAATCAATTATAAATGAATATAAAAATAAATATGTAAAAGACTTTAAATGTTCAGTGGAAAATCTAGATATAATCGAAAATATGCTTGAAGAATTAGATTATGAAACATTAAATTATATAATGTTTAAACTAAATATGGCAAGAGATATAGATTATAATGAGCCTAATGCGACTGATATAATAAGTACAATTGGCAGTATATCTAAAAATGTTTTTGAAACTTTTGCAAAGGATTTATCATCAGATTATAAAAGAATTTCTACATCTAAAAAAATAAAAATAAATGATTTAAATGATATTAAAGATGATATAGAGCAAGTAATTTCAAAATTAGGTATAGTCGAGCGTGCAGTTAAAGAAATGAGTCAAGATACAACTCATTTGGAACAATTTGAATGTACAAAAAATTATATTATAAATTTGTATTCTAAAAATATGAATAAGTGTAAGGGAGTAGAACTTTTTTACTATATAATAAATGAAATTTCTGAACTATTTCCTAATGAAGATAAGAGAATTAATGAAATCAAATATTTAGTAATTTATATATTTGATAAATGTGATATTTTTGAAAAAGAGGAGGTAAAGCAATGATTTTACCTAATAAATATATTCCCTTGTCAGAGAGCTTAATAGGTATTTCTTCATTAATATTAGATATTTTATCATCAAATAAGATGACTATTGATGAATTATGGAATAATTTTAATTGTAGTTTATACAAGAATAAAAAAGTAAAAAATGTCCCTTCTTATAATAAATTCGTTTTAACTATAAATTTTATGTACTTAACTAATATGATAAATTATACGGATAAAGGGGTGATTTATAATGAAAATATTAAATATGAAAATATATAATAAAACAGGCGCTGAAATAAGAAATATTGATTTTAATCTTTCTGGCGCATCTATAATTTATGGAAAAATAGAGCAACCATCTAAAAAGAAAAAAACAACAAATAGTATTGGTAAAACATTACTATTAAAGTTTATTGGATATATTTTAGGAAGAAAGGAAAGCAAAAATGATTATTCAGATAAAATAATTGGATGGCATTTAGAAGCAAAAATTTTACATAAAAATAAGGAATATATAATTGAACGAACTTTGGGTGACTCTTCTTCTATTACTATTGATGGACAAAATTATACTTATAATAATTATATTAAATATTTTGATATTAATGCTAAGCAAAACTCAAAGCAAATATTATTAAGTAGAAGACAGAATATAATTAGCGATATTAATATTAGTCCTACAAAAGACGATACTATGACAATTTTAACACTTTTAAAATTAAATAACGTTATCGATTTATTTATGGATATGAGAAACATTCAAGAAAAAGTTAAGGCAATAACTGATTATAGTAAAAAATTTAAAGATACACTTCAGGAATTAAAAGAAAAAGAATTTTTATTAGAACAAGAAAAATATAAAAAAGAAAAAGAATTAGCAGAGTTATCAAATCGTATTAATTCGTTAAAAATTGCTAAAGATTCAGTTGAACTTGTTGAATTACATTCTGAAAAAAATTATCAATTAAAAAATTTAAAAATTGAGCAAGAAGAAATCAAGGCTAAAATAATTAGTCTTAATGAGCTTATATCTGAAATGGAAAATACAGATTTATCATCAAAAGATGTGTTAAAAATATATAATATAGCTAAAATTAATATACCTGAGATGGTCAAAAGAACAATTGACGAGGTTCAAATGTTTTATGACAATATGTTTGCTGATAAAATTGGTAAATATACATCAGATGTAGAAATGTATAATCAACAAGTAATAAAAATTCAAGAACAAATAAATGAACTTACGCCAATTGTTGATGATTTAGCATCTAAAATTTCAGATAATAGTTTATTTAAAGAGGCTATGAATCTATATCAATTAAAAAATGAAGAATTATCCCAAATAGAGCGTGATTATAATCAAATTGTTGGTTCTATTTCTAACTTATTGGAAAAGAAAAATTTGCAAAATGATATAAATCAAAAATATATTACATTAGAAGAACAAATGAAACAATATGATGGAAAGATTAATGAATATAGAACATATATTTATAATTTAGTAAATGAAATATATGGTGATGATAACAAGGCGTATTTTGATATAAATGTATCATCTAGTACAAAACGAGTTGAAAGTTCTCCAATTGTATTTGATATGAACTTAATTGGTGAATTTGGTGAAGGCGTCAGAGCAGTAAAAAATGTTTTAATGGATTTATTAGTATTCTTTTATAATAATAAAATAGAATTTTTGATTCAAGATTCAGCTTGTTTTGAAGGAATTGATACAAGACAATTATCTACATTAATTAGTATAATTAATAAAACTGCTATTGAAATAAACAAACAATATATACTATCAATTAATGAGTATCATATTGATAAAACTGATGAAGAATTACAAAAATTAATTCAAGATAGAAATATAATTTTATTATCTGAAGATGATACATTATTAAAATTTAGATTTTAAAAATATGTAAAAGTAAGGTTAACAATGCCTTCCTTTTATTTTGCAATAAAAGAAAGCGAGGTTTGATAAAAATGAATTTAAATTATGCAATATTTAGAAGTGAACCAATAATGACTATAAATGATTTAGCTCAA
>CANRGE010000085.1 GCA_947630065.1 uncultured Clostridia bacterium | reverse complement strand
CTACAGATATATAATGTGAATGATTACTATATTTTTTAGAGCATGACAAATAACCCTATTCATGGGTGTTTTTTTATTTTTGGGTATCACAAATAACCCTGAATATGGGCAAATTTTTTTCTATTATTTAATTTTTTATTTTTTAATTTCAAAATTGTACGACTAATAAACCCTAAATTGTGGGTTTGTTTTTACTTATGAATAATATAGATAATCATTATAATGTTTCATTTCTAAAAATTAGAATATGGGGAATTTCCAATCTTTAGATAATGGGGAATTCATGAAACATTATTCATTATTCATCATTCTCTATTCATATTTACTTGTGAATGTTCTATTATATTATTTTACCCGGGTTGGCACAGCGTCCTGTGCCATTTTATTTTTTTATACTGTATACAGTTTGGTACCATTTCTTTTTTCTGAATTTCCTTTCGTAGGTAACTGCTAGCTTTGTTACCTACTACTCAGTTATTCATTATTCGTTATAACTTTTTTTACTTTCTTTATAGATTATTCATAAATCTCTTTTTTACCTCATCTCGTGTGCTCTAGATTTCGGTTTTAAGAGGTTTTTATTTGCACACCTATAATCTATATATCTTTTCTTTTCAAAGTGCTTATATCTTTAATTTATGTGTTTTACTCTAATGTGATTTCATATTCTTCATCATTATATTTGATTGTGTGTTTAATAGTCTTTCCTCTATGTTTGATTTCGATGACTTTTCCATCTAATTTCTCACTTATTGAGTCATTTAAGACTATCTTAACTGGGTTTGCATATGTGTCTCCATCTAAGAACTTATCTACGTCTAATGATGGATCCTTCTTGCTTATCTTATCTTTTCCTCCTAATACAAACTCTCCATCTTCAAATACGTATACTTTTACGTTACGTCTAAAGACTATTAGTATTATTAAGAAGAATAGTCCTAATATTCCTAAACATCCTGCTAATATCTTTCCGCTATTATCTTTTATTTCTTCTTGAACTCCTAAAACCTCTGTTGGTTTCTCTGGTTCTTGTGGTTTTGTTGGTTTTTGAACCTCTGGTTCTTGAACTTGTGGCTCTTGAATTTCTGGTTCTTGTATTTCTGGTTCTTGAATCTCTGGTTCCTGAACCGTTGGTTTACTTGGCTTTGTAGGCGTTGTTCCTTGTTTTGTTACTATTACTACAAAGTTTGTTGTAAATCCTTCATATGTTACTAATATTAATTGTGCTCCGGTTTGTTTTCTGTTATATCCTGATACCATATTATCCGTTACTGGTACAATATATGTTCCACTTGATTTATGAACTTTTATTGTAGCTCCTGTTACATCTAGTTTATGACCATATTTGTATTCAGTTTTATTTGGATAAGTATTCATTTCTATGCCTATAATTTTGTCTTCTACTGTTACTTGGAAACTTCCTTGTAATCCTTTGTATTCTACTTGAATATTTTGTATTCCTTCTTTTGTACTATTATATCCTGTTATCATAGAGGCTGTCATTGGAACTTTTTCCTCTACTGCACCACTCGCCATGACTATGCTTACATATCCTCCTTGTAGGTTTAGACTTTCTCCATATTCATATTTGGTCTTGTCTGGTGCTGTTACTACTAATTTACTTACGTAATCTTTTACTTCGACGATAAATTCGCCTATCTTCTGTCCGTCATATGTTACTGTTATTGTTTGTTTTCCTAGTTTCTTTGGATTATATCCTTCTACTGTTGCCTTATCCATTGGTATTGTCTCTGTTGCTCCACTTAATTTTCTTAACTCTATTGTACCTCCGGTTAGGTCTAATTGTTCTCCATATAAGTATTCTAACTTATCTGGTAATGTTTTTATTACTACATCACTTAATGGATCTACTACTGTTATACTGAACGTAGCTTTCATTCCTTCATAGGTTACTGTTAATGTTTTTGCTCCTTCAGAACTTGTATCAAATCCTGTTATCATGTCTTTGGTCATATTTATTGGGGATTTTCTTTCACCACTTGCCATGATTACAGTTACTGTTCCTCCTGCTAAATTCATTGACTCTCCTACGTTATAAACTAACTTATTAGGTTTAGTTATTTCTATTCTTGCTACATAGTCTTCTACTTCTACAGTATATTCTGTAGTTTGTCCTTCGTATGTTACTGTTAGTTTTTGTTCTCCTAATACTTTAGGATCATATCCTTTGACCATACTATCTGTCATTGGTATTTCTTTTGTTTTTCCACTCTTGGTGGTTACTTCAATTATTCCGTCTTTAACATCTAATTTTTCTCCGTATTTATAATCTTGTTTTGGATATTCTTTTATCTTAATTGATGTTATTTCATCTATTATCGTTACGAAGAATGAATCTTCGAAATCTTTATAAGTTACTGTTATTTCTTGTTGTCCGATATGTTCTGGGTCAAATTCACTAAGTGTAACTGATGGATCGTCAAGTGGTACTGGGGTTGTAGTTTTTCCACTTGCCATAATCTCTTGTACACTACCTCCGGCTAAATCTAGCTCTTCAACTCCATATGAGTATTGTGTCTTATCTGGAGGTGTTAATTTTATTCCTTTTATGTAATCATCTACTGTTACTGTAAATGTTACTGTTGCTGGCTCTCCGCTTTCAAGGTTACCATAAGTTACTGTAATTGTTTGTGTATCTGGGAATGTTACAGTTTCTGGGTCTGGGGAACCATCGAATCCTGTTATATTTCCACTTGGTAAATCCGTTAAATTAATATATTCTATACTGCCATTTTTCTTTGTAACCTTTAATTTTCCGCCTCTTAAGTCTAATTCGTCTCCGTATAAATATTCTTTCTTAGTTGGCTCTGGGTCTAATTCTATTTTTTGTACAGTATCTGATACTGTATATTCATATGTATCAGTTGCTGTAATTGTTTTTTCATGTATATCATTTTCTGTATAAGTTACTGTTGCTTCAAATTGACCTATTTGGTCTGTTTTTAAATTTGTTATCCACTCATCTTTGATGTCTACTTCTTCATCAGAATTATTAACATCTGCTGATCTGTAAATTTTTATTGTTCCTCCTGCATTAGCTATTGAATCTTTTAGTTGATAGCTTGTTTTTGGGGAATCTTCTATCACTATATGATCCAATGTATTTA
>CANRGE010000084.1 GCA_947630065.1 uncultured Clostridia bacterium | reverse complement strand
ATTGAAAATCTTTACACAATATTTTCCTTTTGTAGTGTTTAATATATAATTAAAATCTTCATACCCAACTAATATTAGTTCATCAGAAATATACTCATCTAAATTATATTTTTTACATATTTCTTTTGATATGTTTTCTAAATTTGTATTTAAATTTATTCTATCATAAAATTCTTGATACATTTTTTCAACCTTTCTTAATTATCTATTTTAATTCTTCTCCTATTTTTTTATATAATAATATACTTCACACAAATCTTTAAATCCTAATTTTCTATACATTTTAGAAGGATAAAAGTCCTGCTCTGTTTGTAAATAAGCAACTGGAATGTTTTTATTCTTACATATCTCTAACTGCTTTTTTAATACTTCTTTACCAATTCCTTTATTTCGATAATCTTTCTTTATTGCTAAACTATAAATTCCATAAAGATTATCATTATAAACACCCTGTGTAGTACCAACTATTTCATCATTCATTTTAATATAATAAAATTTTACTTTTATATCATTATATACTTGTCTATAATTCATATATCCTTGTCGGTAACCATCATCTAAATCTCCATATTTTTATTATATGTAATTTCATAATTATTTTTATTAATAACATTAAAATCTAGTCCTTCAAATCCTTTAATATGCATATTATATATATCTTTTATTAATTCTAAATCCATATTACCATCCTTTCTAATAAATTGTGTATATTATTAGACTTTATTTATATTTTTTCCATTTGATAGTGAGTTTCTGTTTCGCTATATATAGTGAAACCTAACTTTTCATATAATTTTTTTGCTGGATTTTCTTTAAAAACTTGTAATATTGTTCTTATCTTTTTATTATTATTTTCATTCAATTGATTTGTTAATATTCGAGTTCCAATACCTTTGTTTTGATATTCATTTAATATACTTATTTCATTTATAAAACAATCCCCATTATCAGTTATATGTAGAGCATAAATACCAATAGGTATATTATTATATATAATGATATGTTTATCTGTTAAATGTTCGATTAAATCTTGTTTTAATCGTTCTCTTTGCTCATCATCATTCCAACCCCAAATCTTATCAATATACCATTTAAAATTTTGCTTTTTTAAATTAAATAAAAAATCAAAATCACTCATCAAACAATTCCTAAATGTATATTCCATATTATATTGCTCCTTAAAAAATTGTGTAAGATTTTCTTTTAATAAAGAATTTCAATTTGTGATGATTATATCATACAATTTTACGTTTGTCTTTAATTTCACATATATAATTTAAGTGTCATATTAAGCCAGTTTCTTTAATAATCTGTATTAGTAATACATAAAATAGGAGGCTAATAAATACGGATAAAAAACAAATAAAAAGTGATAAATTAGAATTTAATACATATTGTATTTTTGCAGAAGAAAAGCAAAATGTAAATGAAGTTATAGGGTTAATGTTTAAAGATTATCTAGATTTAGAATTTGGTCAACAAGGAGGTAAAGGGTCTAATGAAAAGCAATAGTAATTTTAAAGTTGGACTTTACATTAGACTATCTCGTGAAGATGGCGAAAATAAAGAAAGCGAAAGTGTTAGTAATCAAAGAAAAATTTTACAAAGATATATAAAAGAGAACAATTTAGAGTTTGTCAAAGAATATGTTGATGATGGTGTTTCTGGTACAACCTTTAATAGACCTGGATTTAATGAATTATTACAAGATATTGAAAACAAGAATATTAACATGGTTATTACTAAAGACTTATCTAGACTTGGTAGGGACTATATAAAAACTGGAGAATACATTGAAAATTATTTCCCAGAAAAGAACATTAGATATGTTGCAATAACAGATGGAATAGACACTTATATTAATAGTACAAATAATGATATAACACCTTTTAAAGCAATCATGAATGATATGTATGCGAAAGATATTTCAAAGAAAATTAGAAGTGTGTATAAGGAAAAACAAAAGCAAGGAGAATATTTATGTAGTACACCAGCATATCGGCTATAAAAAGCATCCTAGTATAAAAAATAAGCTAGTAATAGATGAAAATGTAGCTGATATTGTAAGAAAAATCTTTGATATGTATGCAAATGAACATGGTACAGTGGAAATAGTAAATTACTTAAATAGCTATCACTACTTATCTCCAACAGGTTATAGAAAAACAGGAATAATACAAGAAATATATCCAGATTTGTCGCACAAAACAAACTATAACTGGAATGAAGTAACTATATGCAATATGCTAAAAAATGAAGTATATATCGGAAATACCATACAAAACAAGAAAACGGTTGTATCATATAAAGTAAAGAAAATTAGAACAGTAGGAAAAGAAAATCAAATACGAGTAAATAATACACACGAACCAATTATAGATAAAGATGTATTCGAAAAAGTAAATTGTATTTTGGAAAAGAGAGGAACGAATACGAAACTTAAATATAACTATTTATTAAGAGGACTGCTTTATTGTTATCATTGCAAAAGAAAATTGCAAATAGTTATAAAAAAGTCAAAAAGAAATGCAAAATCACATACATATATAACTTGCACAGGTCATAAAATAAGAAATTGCTACCCGATAAATATAAATTACGAAAATTTTGAAAAATATATTATCTGTATAATGAAAAATATTGTTCAAACTTATGCAGACAAAGAAATTTTTTATTCAGTTTATGAAAAATATAAAAACAAAACTTTTGATATAGAAGAAGAGTTGAAAGGAAAAATTAAACAATTAGAAAAAGAAATTTATGAAATAAATAACAATATAGATAAAATGTATATGGACAAATTAAAAGGTGTTCTTTTGGAGAAAGATTATATAAGATATTCACAAAAAATTATTTTTGAAAGAACAAATTTAATGAAACAAAAAAAGGAATTAGAGCAGAAATTAATTCAAATTAAAGAAGGTAATGGTTATAAAAACAAAATAAAAGAAGAAAGAGAATTAGATAAATTAATAGAAAATTTTTTGAAGTTAGAAAAAATTGACAAAATGTATTTATATAGATTAATCAATAAAATTGAAATTGATAAAGACAAGAATATATACATATATTTTAATTTTTCTAAATTAAGTTAATAAATAAAAACATGCAATATCATATTGAGGAATCCTTATATTAGTGATAAAATGAGAAAAATAAAATAAAGGAGACTAACTATTAAAAGTCAAGGCCTTTTGTAAAAAAATAAAAAATTGGAAAAAATCCCATGCCAAAGAGGC
>CANRGE010000083.1 GCA_947630065.1 uncultured Clostridia bacterium | reverse complement strand
AACTCAATTATATATGATTTGAATCACTTATTCAATTTTTATAACTTTGTTTCACATCAATTGTAATACAACATTTTCTTGACTTTCTCTATTTTTTACTATAATATATATATTATAATATTTATTAATTTGATTACAAGGAGTTTATATATATGCAATGTTCAAACTGTAAAAAAAATGTAGCTATAATTTTTATTAATAAAACTGATGAAAAAGGTAATTCCTCACTTGAAGGTTATTGTTATAATTGTGCAAAAGAAAAAGGAATTAACCCTTTAGAAGTTCTTGCAAAACAATCTATGGCACTAGAAGGTGATAATATAAATTTAGAAGAAATGACTTCTCAATTTGAAGATATTTTCAAAGATTTAGCTAATAATTTTGATAATGCTAATATTTCAATACAAGGAATAATGCCAAATTCTATTCCTTTAGGTTCTATTTTTGAAAATAATTCATCTTCAAATTCTGAAAACTCAACTTCATCTAAAAAAGTTAAAGTTGAAAAAAAAGTTGAAAGAAAGAAAACTAAATACTTAGATACTTATGGAACAAATCTTACTGCTAAAGCTAGAGCTAATCAATTAGATGTGGTAATTGGCAGAGATAAGGAAATTCAACGCATTATTCAAGTTTTAAATAGACGATTAAAAAATAATCCTTGCTTAATTGGTGAACCTGGTGTAGGAAAAACTGCAATTGCACAAGGTCTTGCAATAAAAATTGCAAATCAAAAGGTACCTGCAAAACTTTTAAACAAAGAAGTATACTTATTAGATATGACTGCTGTTATTGCTGGAACACAATTTAGAGGTCAATTTGAATCTAGAATGAAATCTATTATAGATGAATGTAAATCACTTGGTAATATTATACTTGTTATAGATGAAATTCATAATATAATGGGTGCTGGAGATGCCGAAAACTCTACAAATGCTGCAAACATATTAAAGCCTTCTCTTGCAAATGGTGAAATTCAATTAATAGGTACAACTACTTTAAAAGAGTACAGAAAATATATAGAAAAAGATTCAGCACTAGAAAGACGTTTTCAACCAGTTCTTGTAGAAGAGCCTTCTGTTGAAGATACTATTAAAATATTAATTGGAATAAAAAAATATTATGAAGATTATCATAAAGTAAAAATTTCAAATGATGTTATTGAAAAAACTGTTAAAATGTCTGAAAAATATATACATGATAGATTTTTACCAGATAAAGCTATAGATATTTTAGATGAAGCATGTTCAAGAATTAACTTATCTCATAAAGATTTATATGATTTGGAAATTTTGAAAAATGAATTAAAGAAAGTACAAGAAGAAAAAGAAGAAGCTGCAACAGCAGATTCTACCGAAGATTATCAAAAAGCTGCTGACTTAAAAACTAAAGAATGTCAATTATTAGAAAAAATTGACAATATAAGCAGTAAATTAAAATTAAAACAATTAACTGTTCAAGATATTGCTCTTGTTATAGAAAATTGGACTAAGATTCCAGTTAAAAAGATAACAGAAGAAGAAACAAAAAAACTTCTAGAACTTGAAAACAATCTTCACAAAAGAATCGTTGGTCAACATGAAGCTGTTTGCGCTGTATCTCGTGCAATTCGTCGTAATCGTGCAGGTTTAAAAAGTACAAAGCGTCCACCTTCTTTTATATTTGTAGGACCTACTGGAGTTGGTAAAACAGAGCTTGCAAAATCTCTTGCGTTTGAAATGTTTGGTTCAGAAGATTCTATTATAAGAATTGATATGTCTGAATATATGGAAAGTCATTCAACTTCAAAACTTATTGGATCACCTCCTGGTTATGTTGGATATGATGATGCTGGTCAGCTTACTGAAAAAGTTAAAAGAAAACCTTATTCAATAATTCTTTTTGATGAAATAGAAAAGGCACATCCAGATGTATTTAACATTTTACTTCAAGTTTTAGATGATGGAAAATTAACTGATTCACAAGGAAATACTGTTAGCTTTGAAAATACCATAATTATTATGACTTCTAATGCTGGTTCTAATTTAAATAATAATTCTATAGGTTTTGGTAAGAAAACTATAGATACATCAAAAGCTTATGATGCTTTAAAAGATACTTTTAGACCAGAATTTTTAAATAGAATTGATGAAATAGTTATGTTTAATCCTCTTACTACAGATGAACTTTTAGAAATAGTTGATTTAATGCTTAATGATACAAGAAATGCCTTAAAAGAAAAAAACATTACTCTTTCTGTATCAGATGAAGCTAAAAAATACTTGCTAAATAAAGGCACAGATTATAAATATGGAGCAAGACCTTTAAGAAGAGCTATTCAAAGATATTTGGAGGATATTATCTCTGAAATGCTACTTCGTTCGGAATTATTAAACGGACAAGAAATTATAGTAAATTGTGTTGATAACGAATTAACATTTATGGCTAAATAAATTTTAAGTAAAGATGGAACAATTAGTTCTATCTTTATTTATTATATATTTTTTTATAACTACTTGACCTTTTTTGTAATAAAATGTATGATATTGTATATTAATATAGATTAAAATTTGGAGGCACAATTTATGCTTAAACATATACCTAATGCATTAACAATTATTAGATTTTTTTTAATACCTGTAATAGTTCACTATTTATTTACAAATAATTTTATACTTGCTTTTATCTTTTTAACTTTATCTGGACTAACAGATATTCTAGATGGATTTATTGCTAGAAAATTTAACTTTGTTACTAACTTCGGTAAATTAGTAGATCCTTTAGCTGATAAAGCTACTCAAATTTCTATTTTAACTGTTTTAGTAGTGCAACATTTTTTACCAGTTTGGATTTTAATAGTTGTTTTACTAAAAGAAGTAATAATGATTGCTGGTGCATCATTTTTGTATGGAAAAGAATTTGTTGTTTCAAGTAAATGGTATGGTAAATTATCAACGGTTTTATTTTATATAGCAATTGTAAGCTCATTATTTATAAGCCAATTTAATAGCACTGTTTTAAATAATCCAGAGTATTCTATGGCTCCTCTTCCAAGCTTTGATTTGGCTTTATACTATTTAGCTTTAATTTCTACTTTGTTTTCTTTATTTATGTACTTTAAAGCCTTTCTTGTTCAATATACAAAATTGTGTAATAACGATGAGGATAAATAAGCTACGAAAAGACAGTTTTATGAAGTGAACCCAAATTGTTAGACAAAAAAAGTTTAACAAGGAGGGTTCATTTTTTATGAGTAAATATTCGAGT
>CANRGE010000082.1 GCA_947630065.1 uncultured Clostridia bacterium | reverse complement strand
ATACATATTTGCAAGACTGTTTCTTATATTCACGATATATCACCCCTAAAATTTGTTTTATATACTACATCAAAATACATAAAATGTCAATTTTTTACTAAATGCAATTTCACATTTTTTATGATGTTTTTTTTGCAAATTTAACTAATTTTAAATTCTTGTTGATTTTCTTCCCACAAATTATTTTTTCTTGAATAAGTTCCAATATGTTGACTTAATTCTAATAATTTTTGATTTTCTAAACCTATGAATGAAAAATCTGGAATTTGGGTTCTTGGAAGTATTTTCTTCATAAATTTTTTTAAATTATCCAGTCCTATTATTTTATTTGATTCAATTTGATTATATAAACCATAAGAAATTACTCCCAATTGTAGTTCTAATAATTGCTTTATTAACTGTGGATATAATACTTTTTTTATATCTTCAATGGTTGGTTCTACATATTTTTTATTTCTAATCAATGCTTTTTTAATTTGTATTTGAGTTAATTTTGCTAACCTTTGAATGTAACTATCTTTTTTTTCATTCAATTTTTGAATTTCTTGTATATCAAACCCTTTTGATTCAAGATAATCTATAAATAAATAATCTATTGTATATGTTGGAACTTCATGAAATCCATAATAATTTTCACTAGGAAGTTTTTTTCGCATATAAAAGTCTATCCCGTGCATTACCTCATGATTTAAAACTTGATAATCAAATAAATTATTTTTTTAAATTTGAAATAAGCCATTTATTTCATTTTCCTTCATCATAATTAGCTTTTTTTAAATCACTCAATGATTCTTCAAAAGACTTCCAGTTTTTTGCAATAATACTAATTTCATTAGTTTCGTGATTGATGTAAATAATTTCATTTGTAGTTTTTTCATAGGCTATTTTATTTCCAAAAGGATCTAAGGCAATAGCAATAAAATTTACATTATCAGTTGTTTTATTAAAATCCATAATGTAATCATCATCTGTTTCATTAAATGACAACAATGAACCAAATACTTTTTGTGTACCGTCAAACAAGTAAAAAGTAATATTTTCTGGAGTTCCATGATTATTTTTTAATACACACTCTTTAAAATCATCAGGAAAATTATATCCTAATTCCTTTTCTACTTTTTCAATATTTTCTTTTGTTGTAGATTCAACAAACTTCCATTCCATAAACATCCTTCTTTCTATTAATATTCTAGCAAAACTTTTATAAAATGTCTTTAATTTTAATAAAAAAAGAAGAAAATAAGTAAAATTTATATTATTGTTTTTGTATTATTTAATGTATTATGATTATTTTTTATTTTAAATTCAATGCCAACAATTTTGGATTTTTTTACTTTTTCTTTACCAAAAATATTGCAAAAAACATTTATAAATTCTTCTTTTGAATAGTTTAGAATATTATTAAAAATATCTTTATGTTTCCATAATTCTTCCAAATCTTTATAAATATATTTATTAACAACATCAACTAATAAATATTTAGTTTCATTATCCAAAACTTTAAATTTAATTTCATCACCAACATTAATACTTGCAGTTTTTTCATTTAACAAACGAAACTCTATTGTTTTCTTTCCAGAAATCATATCATCATATACAGTATCATATATTTTATATTCAAACCTATTCATTAAAACCAACTCCTAAATCTTCCAAATAAATAAACTTGCAATATTTGTTAGTCCAATTTTTATCATCAGTAATATGTTCTTCTATTTGGTCGGTTTTAAATACTTGAATATCAGCATTACAAACATCTTCCATTAATTTCAAATAATTTTCTCTATCTTTATCAAAGAAAAATGATCTTAAAAAGTATAGGGTATTTTTATCATTCTTTTCAAAAATTAATTTTCTTAATTCATCAGCAGTTGGTTGAGTATGATGTTCATAATCTTTACCTTGGCCAGAAATAAAGCATAAATTAGTGATATGATTTTTTACTAAATAATTTTTTCTAATATAATCAAGTAATTTTTCATCTTTATGACTTCCAGAACCTGCAATTAAATCTATTATTTTTTTCATTATTAGCATTCTCCCTTATTAATTACGTATTTTATCATTTTATTTTTTTACGTCCTTTTTACATTACTAAATTCCGACTAAAATGTTCAGACTGTTCTATGTGTTGTCTTATAATTTCCTGTTCCATAAATAATTTTTCTAAATCCATATCATTATCATTTAAACCTAAATTACTGACTTTTTCATAGAATTTTTTTCTTCTCAATTCTCTTTTTTCTTCTTCTAATTCTTTTTTAGAATTTTTTTTGGTAGTTGGTATATCATATTTTTTACCAAATTGTTTTTCAAATTCACTTTCTTCAGGTTTATTTTTTGAAACATTATCATTTTGTTTTTCTTTTTTTGTTCTTGGAGCATTTTGATACATTTTTTCATATTCTTTTTGTAATTCATTGTGCATAATGTGATAAGTGTTAAAATCTATTGAGCCTTTATCTCTTTCATTTTGTAATTTTTCCAAAAGTGTTTTATACTCATTTGTTAAAGTATCATAATCTTTATATACTTGTTGTGGAATATTACTTCCATTAGTAACTTCAAAACTTTTTATAGGAGTTATTTCTACTCCTAGTAAATTTTCAATTTGATAAATAATTCCTTGATGTTCTTTTTTTTCTTTTCCTTTTAAACTATCTTTAGTAACATTAATTTTCCGATTAACAAAAGTGATACGTGCCTCTACTTCATCTCTTCTTTTTAATAAATCATTTAGATCACTTTGATTATAATTAGTTTGCATTAATTCTTCAATTTGTTTGACATATACACCATATTCTTGTTGCAACACTTCTAATTCTTTATTGGCATTATTCAAATATTCTTTATCGCTAATATTTTTGCTTTCATTTTTAATTTTTTCTAAATTATTTTCTAAAATATTTATCCCCAATTTTTTATCCAATTGAACTTTTTTTAAAATATCAATAAGCTCATTATCTGTATTTTCTTTATTTTGAGGACTAATAACATCATTTTCGGTTATACTTAAAGCATGATTTTTGGAAAATTCTTCTTTAGTTTGATAAAAATAGTCTAAGCCTTTATTGACTGAATCATTAGTCGGATCAAAATAATACCAATTATCATTTATTAAAACTTTAATAACTGAATGATTACTATTTCTACCTACAACACTAATACCATCACCCATATTACAACTTAAAGTACTTGAATCAATTCCAACTGATTTTAGAAAATAGTGCATCATATTAGAATATCCCTCACAAACAGACTTACCTTCTAATATAGCATTAT
>CANRGE010000081.1 GCA_947630065.1 uncultured Clostridia bacterium | reverse complement strand
ATGCATAATAACTATATTATTATTGTATTGCAACATTTAAATCTGATTTTAACCATTCAAGGATATGATAATTGAATTGATAGTTATTCCATTTGTTCTCAACACCCTCAGAAATAAGATTAAATAAATCATTCTTCTTACTTGCGTCTAATTTATATGCTGCAGTAACTTTATCAAGTATTTTATCTACATTTCCGTCTATAGTATCAACTTTATTAGTAAGAGTATCAATCTTACCAGCAATACTTGCAAATTCACCAAACACAGTAGTATTAGAAGCAGGCTCATTACTTGTTCCAATAAGTTTTTCAATATTTTTTATTGCAGTATTTGCCTGACTAGAAGTATTTTCTATATTTGTCAAATTAGTAGTTACTTGTTTTAAGCTAGTTTTTGCAAGTTCTACACCTGTAGATAAAGTATTTTTTATTGTATTTACATTTGTATCAATAGTATCTACTTTTTCTTTTATTCCTTTTACAGATGTTAATACTTCATTATCAATTTCTGTACTAAATGCATCAATACCAGATTGAACTTTATCTACTTTTCCACATAAAGCATCATAATATGTTTTATCATCTTTTTGCATTGTTTTTTGTCTATTATTAATTTCAATTTCTCTATTTGCCACATCTACGAATGCTTCTAATAAACCATTATATGTATCTATTAGATTATTTTTGTCTTGGTTATATTCATCTACAAAATCTTTATATGATACACCTACAAAATCAGTAAGATCATTAATATTCTTGCTAATTTCATCTGTTTTTTCATAATGAGATTTTGCATCTTTTTGCATTTTATCTATTTTATTATTAGTTTCAATTCCTCTATTTGCAATATCAGCAAATAATGGTAATAAAGTATTCCAATCATCTGTATATTCATCATGCCACTCAGAAACAAAATCTGATAATTCAGTGATATTTGTATAATTTGCATCAGTTTTTGCATAATGATCTTGTGCATCTTTTTGCATTTTATCTATTTTATTATTAATTTCAATTTCTCTATTTGCTACGTCTACAAACATTGGAACTAAAGCATTCCATTTTTCTGTTAAACTTTTCTTATCGTTATTGTAATTTTCATTAAATTTTTCAATATCTTGATTATATTTTTCGTAAAATTCTTCTGCATCTTTTTGCATTTGAATTGTTCTATTATTAGTTTCAATTCCTCTATTTGCTACGTCTACAAACACTGGAACTAAAGCATTCCATTTTTCTGTTAAACTTTTCTTATCATTATTGTAATTTTCATTAAATTTTTCAATATCTTGATTATATTTTTCGTAAAATTCTTCTGCATCTTTTTGCATTTGAATTGTTCTATTATTAGTTTCAATTCCTCTATTTGCTACGTCTACAAACATTGGAACTAAAGCATTCCATTTTTCTAATAAACTTTCTTTATCCTTAGTATAATTATCTTTACATTCTTTATACCAATCTACTACAAAATTTGAAAGATCGTCAATATTTTCATTAACTTCATCTTTTGCAATATTTACAACTTCAGTAGTATTAGTATTAACAGTATTTATAGCATTTTCTACTATATCAGAAGTATAAATTTGAATGTCAATTTTAGCTTCTAAAATTAAATCTTCTAAATCTGATTTAGTTTCTTCTACTTGAGAGTATAGAGAATTAGCTAATTCTTTTACAGTTTTTTCATTTGCTTTTGTATTTAAAGTATTTTCTTTTGCCATAACTTCATCAATTTTTTGATTAATTGAATTATAGTTATTTACTAAATTGTTAATTTTTTCTTGAATACTTTCATTTGTTGCTTTAGAAGTTGCAGTAATAGCTGTTTGAGCAACTGAAATATCATTCTTTAAGTCAGATACATTTTGATTTAATTCATTAAGCTCATCTACTTTTTCACTTGTTTGATCAGTAACTTCTTTTAAACTTTGAACTTTTTCATCTTTTGCTACATTTCCAGCAAGTTTCTTTAGACTATTATTATCTATTGCATGTAAAATAATTAAAACAATAAGAAGTATTATTATACAAGCAAGAATAATGCTAAAGATAATCTTTGCTTTTTTTGATGATGACGTATTTGTTGCCATTTTTATTTCCCCCTTTTTTACAACATTGTTTATAGTTAATCTACTCTAAGAGTAGTAAAACTATCTTGAATAATAATTTTAGATTCCTTGATAACATCTGATATTGCAGTTAAAAAATTGTTTTCTCTTTTACTTTCATACATTTTATCAAGATAACCATCATCTAAAGGATCTCTTCTTATGATGTGAAAACCATATTCTGATTTTACAACACCACTAATTTGATTAACCTCTAATTGACTAGCTGTGTCTTCTAATATTTTTAATAACTGACCACTTTTAAAATATATATAATAAGGTGGCTCATCATTTGTAGCATCATCACTATATTTTTTTATATATTCATCAAAATCAGAATTTTCATTAAGTTCATTTCTTATAGAATTAGCAAGTAATCTTTTTTGCTCAGTTAAAGTTGGCGATATTTCTTTTTTTGTTTCAGTATCAACAGTAACAAGCATAATTTGTCTTATTTTAGTATATTCTGTTTCATAGTTTTTCTTTATATCTTCTTTATCTTTATCAGTTAGGTCTCTTGATTTTCCTTCAGCATACAAAGAATTATATACTAATTTATATAACTTATCTATTTCAGCTATTTTATCATATGCTTCTTCGCTTGTTCTGTTATCCCACAAAAATTTGTAAAAAGCTAATTTACCACCAAGTTTTTCTATAAAAGCTTTTTTTTCATCTTCAAGCTCTTTATATGCTTGAGTATCTAGATGAATCAAATTATCTTTTGCTATCTTTTTTATTGCACCTGCAATTTTTAAATTTTCTTCTGTTTTATTTCTTAAATATTGTTCTGTGTTAATATTAGCCTCAATATCTAATACAGTATTTAATGTAGCTTTTGGAAGTCTAGTTGTATTTTCATCAAAAAGTGAAGTTTTTGCAAGTCGCAAATACATCATATAATCATCTTTAGTATATGCTACACCATTTACTGATATAACTTCAGTTTTACCAGATATTTTACGGACTAATATAATTGTTGAAAAAGTAACTATTGTAATAATTAAAAGTAATAATATCGATAAAATAATCGTTTTCTTAGTAAATATTTTTTTTAAATTTACTTTTATTTTTTCAAAAATATTACTTTTTTTCTTATTACTTTTTTTTACATTTTTTGACATTTTTACACATCCTTTTATGTATACATAAATTATACTACTTTTATGTTTAGTTGTCAATAAAATTATACACTTTTTTACATATTTTTTTCATTTATATTTCATTTTGTTTTCACACATATTTCACAATTATATTTGTTTTAATTATTATAAATTAATATTGTTATAGTTAAAAAAAATAAAATGCTAATTTTCATTAACATTTTACTTTAACTTATTTTGTATAACTTCTGCAATTTCATTTGCTTTTTTAGTTATAAAATCTATATCTTTTCCCTCGATCATAACTCTTACCAATGGTTCTGTACCAGATGGACGTATTAATAATCTTCCTTCATCTTTAAGCTCATCTTCAATTTTATAAATTAAACT
>CANRGE010000080.1 GCA_947630065.1 uncultured Clostridia bacterium | reverse complement strand
TAAAGGAGCAACAGGTAAATCAATAAGTGGAACAGTAAGTGCTACTCCAACAGGATATAGAGTAAAGAAGGAAACAATAAGTGGCAACAAAGAGCAAGCAACATTAGATAATAAATATAAAGTAACATTAGATAGTCAAGGTGCAACAACAGCAGGAACAACAGCATATTGGTATAAATACAACACAACAACTACAGTAGATGGTACAACAGTATACTATTACACGGATGAAGCAATGTCTACAAGCCCAATGAAAGGATCTACAATAACAAAACCAACAAAGACGGGCTATACATTTGGAGGATATTATACAGGAACAAATGGAGGTGGAACTCAGTACATAGATCAAAATGGATTATGTGTTGGTAACAGATATCAAGTAGCTGGAGATGTTACATTATATGCAAAATGGACACCAAATAAATATAAGGTAACATTAGATAGTCAAAGTGCAACTACAGCAGGAACAACAGCGTATTGGTATAAATATAATACAACAACTACAGTAAATGGTGAAACCATATACTATTATACAGATGAAGCAATGTCTGCAAGTCCAATGAAAGGATCTACAATAACAAAACCAACAAAAACAGGCTATATATTTGCAGGATATTATACAGGAACAAATGGAACTGGAACTAAGTACATAGATGAAAATGGATTATGTATTAACAGCATATATAAAGTGGCCGGAAATACTACTTTATATGCATATTGGATATCTTACGAAGAATATAAATCAGATGGCACCCATGTAAAATATTATCAATCATTATCATCCGCACTAAGTGGAGTTACAAGTGGAAATCTTATTAAACCATTAACCAATACAACCGAGACATCAGGTGGTACATTAGCAAATACAAAAACTGTAACATTGAATACAAATTCAAAGACTATAACAATCAATGATACTAGTATTAATGGAATAAACAATAAAGGAACATTAACTATAAATGGTTCTGGAAAAATTATAACAAGTGGAAGAACAGTTACAACTTCCGGAAAACTAACTTTAGGTACGGTTACTTTACAAGCTAAAACTTACGATACAATATATGCTGATAGTGGAGCTACTGCTATAACAGTAACAGGAACTACAATAACTTCAGACGCAAGATCAGGAATACATTCAGATGGACCATCACCTACTATAACAGTAAATTCTGGTACGATAACAGGGGCGGAAGATGGTATTGAATGTCAATCAGGAACTGTAAATGTAATTGGAGGAACAGTAAAAGGTACAAAATATGGAATAGGAAGCCAAAATAAGGGTACGACAGATGTGGTAACTGTAAAAATTGGACAAAATGATGGAAAAGTAAGTACCACAAGTCCTACGATTATAGGTGAACAGTATGGAATGTTCTTTCAAACAACAAATGGTTCAGATCCAGCATATGATGTGAATTATATAAAATGTTATTTATATGATGGAATTATAAAAGGAAAAACAGCAGAAATGTATGGTGGTATAACAGGTGTAGAATCCGGATACTCAGAGGTATATGGATATGATGGAACATATAAAACAGTAACATTAGGAAAGGATTTTGTATGTTATATCAATGATGCAGTGACAAGCAGCAAAACAGTAAGAAAATACTTTAATACAGTGCAGATTGCTGCAAATTATGCTAAAATAAATCAAAGAACAATATATCTTATAAAGAATGTAGAGACATCTGGAACACAACTAACCGTGGCATCAGGTCAGAATCTTGAACTAAATGTAGCTGCATACTCATGTAGTTCAACAGCTGCAACTACAATAACAAATAATGGTACATTAAAAATATCAGCTTCATCATCAACAGGTACAATAAAATCTCAAGGAAATTATTCTGCAATTAGTAATAATGGTACATTAACAACAAGTTCTGGAACGATTAGCTCTACCGGAAGTCAACCAACAATAAATAATCAAAGTGCAGGAAGTCTTACAATAACATCAGCAAAAATAACTGCAGGAAGTGCAGATGCAGTTAAATCTGTAAGTAGTAAAGCTATTACAATAAGTGGTGCTACCATTACATCAAATCTTGCAGCGGTATCAATTAATGGAACAGGAAGCTTAACACTAAAAAGTTCAACAAAACTAACTGGTGATAATGCACTATATATCTTTGCTGGTAAGACACCTACTGTATCAATAGAATCAGCTACTATAACAGGTACAAGCAAATCAGGGGTTTATGCAGGTGGTGCTAAATTAACAATAGGAACAGCTTCTTCAACCTCTACAACTGTACCATCAATAACAGGTGAACATTATGGCGTAGATGCTTCAAGTGCAACAAGTTGTACATTCAATGCAGGTCAATTGCTAGGTGGAACCGCGCCAACATTAGGAACAGTTACTCCTAAGAGTGGTTATAATATTAGTGTAAGTACGTCGGGAACAAAGAAGAAGGCTATCTTAGTAGCTAAGACATCAATGCCTGGTTTGGAACAACCATCTATAGAAATAAACGAATTACCTAAAAAAGAAATATTAGCAAATAAAAATAAGGTTGATAATATCCAAAGTGAAGAAGTATCAACAGAAAGCAAACAAGAATATAGTGATGAAGAAGAGACTATTGATGTAAATGACAATAGTGAGATACAGAAAGATGAGAACATCAGTGAAGCTAACAACACAGAACAAAATGGCGAAAGTACTAATGAAGCTAATGAAACTGACGAAACTGAACAAGAAGATAGTAGTATTGGTGAAGAAAATAATGATTTAACTGATTTACCAAATGAGACTATTCAAGTAAAAGTTCCAGAAATTGCAAGTATTAACGAAACTACATACTCTACTATTAGCAAAGCCATAGCAGATGCTAATAGTGGAGATACCATAAAAATTCTAGAAGATGTAACTTTAGAAGATGAACTAATTATAGAAAAAGACAAGAATATCATCATTAATATGAATGGAAAAGCTATAATAGGTAAAGCTACAAATACTATAAATAATAAAGGTACTTTGAAAATAATAGGAACTGGTACTATAAGAAATGAGCAAACAAATGGAATAGCAATAAGCAACACAGGAGAGTTAAGTGTAGAAAATGCCGTTATAGCAACAGCAACAAATGGCGGAAAAGGAATATATAATGGTGAAAACAGTAATTTAACATTAAATGGTGGAAAGATTGTAACACAAGGAATTGGTGGAATGGGAATTTATAATGTTAGTGAGAACAGCAATATTGTGATAAATAAAACAATAATTGAAATTACTGGTGACTCAAGTAAGGGAATATACAATAATTCAAGTGCAAAAATTGAGCAAGCAAATATTATAATTTCAGCAGATGATTCAATGGGCATATACAATAGTGAAAAATCTAAAGAGCTATTTATAGGTAAAAATACCGAGATTTTGGTTAAATCTAAGGTTATAGAAAATTATGAATTAATAAAAGACACTAATGAATTTAAACAAGAACTAGAAAAAATGAAACCAAGCTATGGAATTTACAATAATAGTAATAATAAAGTAACAATAGAAAACATGAACATGAAGGTTGAAAGAATAAAAGGCATTGGTATAGCAAATCAAGGAGCAGGAACAATTATACTTGGAAAAAATGATGAAACATATGATTCAGCATCTCCAATAATATATGCAATTTCAAATAATACAAAAGCATTACAAAATAGTGAAAAAGGAAAGATTGAATTCTATGATGGAAGGTTTGTAACTCTAACATCAATAAAGGATATTTTTACAACAGTTTTAAAAAATTATGAAATTGTAGAAGAAAAAGGAGAAAATATTGTAAAAACAATGCTAAAGTTAATTGAAATAACCAAAGTAAATTAATTGAAGACGCGTCCCTAGTTGTGCATTTTGTACAACTAAGGGCGCGTTCTCAATTGTGCACTAATTGTGCAAATTAAAGAAATTTTTCGTAAAACCTTGCAAAAAAAGATAAAAACTGATATAAATTTGTTATGGAGAATAAGTCAA
>CANRGE010000079.1 GCA_947630065.1 uncultured Clostridia bacterium | reverse complement strand
CAAATTTTACATCTGTTAAAGCTAATTTGTTTTTTTGCTCTTCATTTAAATTAGCAACCATTTCGTTTAATTTTTGTTTTTCCTTTTTTAAAAAGAAAACTACCATTCCTATAAATGCTGCTACAACTAATAATCCTATAATAAATTCCATTATTACTACCCTCCTAATTATTTTTATTAATTAAAAAATTAAATTCATAAAAATTTTAACATATCTTATAAAAGTTTTCAATACTTAAGTTTTAGGTATCAAACGAAATATATAGGTAGTCCGACAACTTTCTATTTTTTTTGCATGAAAAAGATGTGAACCGACATTCACACCTTAGCACATATTGTTATCTTCATTTGACTTTTTTGCTTAAGTTATTATTAGTATAGCATTATTTTAATATTCGTCAAACGATTTTTAAGAATATTCTTTAAATTTAGAAGTAAATTCGACCATTTGCTCTAAAATGAAATTTACTTTTAACCATATAAATCATGCCTTTTTATTTATGAAATATAGGTTTAAGTACCCAAACTATTTTTGATAATGTCTATTATAGTAATATAGTATTTTGTTATCACTATCATAAATTGCTGATACATACCATTCCATTTTCTTATTATCCAATACCGCTCGATTTGTTTCAATAATATTATAGTTCCTATCAAATTCCACTAGATAATAATATGATTTTCCAAAATCATTTACATTAAACTTTTTATAATCATTAAAAAATTTATCCTTAAAAGGTTTACTTGTCCACTTTTCATCTTTGCCTATTTGCATTTCAATTTTATTTGCTTGTTCTTCATTAAAATATATAGCCTTACAATCACAGTAAGCATCAGCTCCCAATTCTTTGTATTCTTTATAATTTTCAATTTTTACATTACCAAAACCCTTTATCAAATTACCATCAGAATTATGATCATTGATAAATATACTCGTTCCCATTGCTACTATCATATTTTCCATTGGATACATAAATATAATCACACCCATTATTAGTATAATCCCCGAAATCGTTTTAAGCATTCTAATCACCTTCTTTTTTTCCATAATTATACATAGGAAAACTTATTTTTACATCATATTCTTTTAATACACCATATTGTACAGATGCTAAAGCCATATTATTTAAAGTATATCCTAAGCCATTTTTCATACTGCTATCTAATTTTTGTTTTTGAGTTTTGTTTTCATTTTCATTAATTTCTTTATATTTATCATTATATTCTTCAGGAAAAATAAAATCCGTAAAATCAAATCTATCTAATATTTCTATTTCTAGATTCCAATTGTTTTCTTCATTCTTTTTACCTTCTACAATTATCTCTGCATTATGTATGGCAAATTTAAAATCCGTATTATTTTCAAAAGTAAATGTTTCTTTTTCACCTTCAGTTTCAGTTTTAAAGTATTGTTCCTTATTATGTACCTTTATTATTTCATCTATTTTTTTTGTAAAATCCACATCCTTCTTTATGTCTTCAATTATATTTTTATCCGTTATATTGTATGTACCTGGATTTTCGCCTATTTCACTTAACGAATGCTTTAATAACTTTGATGCTAATTTATAATTAAATAGTAATCCTCCACTAGTTACCGTTTCCCAAAATATATACTGTTTATAATAATTTAATGTATATTCCTTTGGATTAAAAATTTTCCTGACTTTAAACATATATTGAAAATATTGAATTATCTTTTTATCATTTTTTATATTTTCATTTATCTGTTTTTTATTATACATTTCTTCAATTTCATGTAAATTATTTTTAAATTTATCTGTTGCATTATGCAAACTATACATTGAATATAAAACCATTGATAAATCTTTGTTAGGCAATAACAAGCCTGTTAAAAAATTCATATTTTCTATCTGTTTTTGAATTTTTTCTTTAAGTTTATTTAAATTAACATACTCTATTTTATCAATATACAACGTTATAAGATATAGTTCAGTTAAGTAGTGTTTTTGCTTCATCGTTAATCCTTTTATGTTTAGCCTTTTAGTTATTAATGAACACATATATCTTTCCTTATCTTTTTCCTTAATATTTTTTGGTATTATTATATTTGATAATTCAGAAATTTTCTTAAAACAACTTGGACCAAATAATCTATGATTATTATTATTGAATGTTTTTCCACATAATTTGCATTTTTTACTCATATACTCAGCTCCCTTTTATATAATTATATATTTCTTTTTCCTAAAAGATTTATTATTATAAATTATACCATCTTTTTCTTTATATGTATATGTAAATATTAATACTTATACATAATCATATTCAAGAAATTTATGTCAGTTATTTTTAAAAATAATAGGTTTTAAGCTTACAATCTATGACTCTTCACCTTTTAACAACAACATTTGGACTCAAATTACCGATTAAATTCTCCAGTCTTACTCTTTTTTCAACACAAGCCCAATGATATCTGTAATATAAATCTCGCATATCAAAAATTTTCATTAATATTTATTATTCCCTTGCTAAATATTAAACAACCAATAGGGTATAAAATACAAATTTCCATCTTTCTTTAAAATATCCTTTGTGACAACAATACCAAACTTAGCTTGATTAATACCTTTGTCTTGATGCTGATCTATAAATTTATTAATTGCTTTTAAATCAGATTTTTCTATTTGATTTGTATATTTAACCTCAACAGGAATAACATCTATATTTCTATCTATAATTAAATCAATCTCTTCTTTATCTGAATTTCTATAATAAAACTGTTTATAATTTTCCCTTTCACATAGTAGTCTAAAATCAAAATCCACCATTGATTCCACAATATGTCCTGCTAGGTCATTATCAATATCTTTTTGCTTCAACAAACTATTTTGTATGCCATTATCCAGAATACTCAACTTTTTATTCGTACGAATAACTTTAGCAATATTATTTGAATAATTTTCTAATATATTTATAAGAAAAGCCTGTTTAAGATAACCTAAATATGTCATTATAGTTACAGTATCAATTCCAAATGTACTTGCCATACCTGAATAAGCAAAAGCCTGTGAATTATTTGCTGCAATATAAAATAGCATTTTTTCCAATATTTCTGGTGATTTTATATTATAAATGGTTAAAATATCTTTATATATTCCTCTTGTTATAATATCTTCAGACAATTGTTTTTGCCATACATCTATATCCTTAATCTCAAAATATTCAGGATACCCTCCAACTAAAATATATCTCTTTAAAATCCTTTGTATTTTTAATTTTAAATCTTGATTATAATATATTTTCTCCATTTTCTTTATAGATTTATCCATATTATTCAAATCAATTTTAGGGATTTCTATATCATCATCTTTAGAAATATATGTCATATAAAAATTTATAAATTGGTTAAAAGTCAATGGCAATACATATATATTTTCAATTCTTCCCAACAATGACTCATTTGCATCTTTAAATAAATGCATTGAAGACGAACCCGTTATAATAAATTTGATATTATATTTTCTATCAAAATATGTTTTTAAATAATTTTGCCAATTTTTTATAAAATGTATTTCATCAATAAAGATATACACTTTTGATGTGAGTTTTGATATATTTTCCTCTAATATATCTTCAAAATAAACATCAAGTACATCTGATAATTTGTCATTTTCATCAAAAAATAAACTAGGATCATCACCACTAAATAATAGTATTCTTTTATTATCTACTTTCTTATCTTCAAGCAAATAATTTATAGTTTGGTATATTAAAGTAGACTTTCCAACTCTTCTTGGTCCAATAATACTTAAAATTCTCTTATTATCAAATTTTTCAATTATATCATAAAATTCTTTTCTTTTTCTTCCTAGCAAAAATTGTTCATTTATTTTTTCATTATTCCACCACGGATTTGTAACTAATAAACTTGATTTAATATTCATTGTTAAATTCCCCCTTTTTTATTATATCTAACTTTTTAATAATTATAACATTTTTATTGAATTAATTCAACATATTTATAAAATTTTATTGAATCAATTCAATATATTTGTATGATTTTGTTGAATTCATTCAACATTATTCATAATATCATAATAAAAATATAAATTCTCAAACTTTCAATGTACCAAATCAACATTTATTATTATTTTTCTAAAAAACAATTGTAGTGCCTAAATAAACCA
>CANRGE010000078.1 GCA_947630065.1 uncultured Clostridia bacterium | reverse complement strand
AGGATAATTAAATATTATCTATCAGTTTTGATATTTAAGAGTAATACGGATAATCGAGAATTTTCCATTGGAGTTAGTTGACGACGAAAAAATGGTGGATTGCTATGAAATAAAAAATTGTAAAATAGAACTTATGTCTGTTATAAAAACCATAAATAGTTGGAATTTATACACGAAAGGTTGAAGAAATGCTTAATACAGATTTATTTAGGTTTGAGTTTGTAGATCGGTTTAAAGAACGTGAAATAGTTGCTAAGTTTATTGGATCTTTTATGGAAAGCAAACAATATGCACTTTGGATACATGGTAAACGCGGAACCGGCAAAAGTTACTTTTTGACAGAGTATATTGTACCACAAAATTCATTTACAACTATTTATGTTGAAGCGAAAATGGGATGCAATGCTTCTGGGACATATTTAGAGGAGCTTATTACTCAAATAAATAAAGCTGCAGATTTAAAGTTTATTAGTTTTTTACATGCAAATTACAACTCGGTTGCCGAAATAGGTCAAAAAGCTTTTAATGTTATATTAAACTTAGCAGATTTAAATGATATGGGATTAGATAAGTTAAACTCATTATTCACCAACTTTTTTATTTCTAAGCAAGGTGAAAAAGAAAATTCTGCATTAGTTGTGAAAAAATATATTGGTGAAGCCTTAAAAAAATGTCATAATCTAGTTTTCATATTTGACAATTTTAGTCTATGTGACTCATTTTCGCTAGATATTATATCCACTATTACTCATGAAATGATGCCGGAAGCTCACATAAGATTTCTTTTTTGTACAACAGATGAAGATATGGAAAACAGATTTGATATAAAAACTGTGTTAGCAGAAAAAATTGCTAATAAACCTATTGAAATAAAATCTTTTAATCAAAAGCAGTTGTTTATTCGTATGTTGGAACATAGTTTTGAATTAAATGAACAAAATATTGATTTACTTTCTCAAACATTTGAACTGTGTCAAGGCATTCCACAACGTTTTAAAGAATTTTTAATTAATCTTTATGTTTCACAAGGAATAGATACAAATGGTAATAAAGCAAAATTTATTGTAGAGACTTTTCAGCAAATAATAGTAAAACATGAGATTTTCTTCGACATTGATTCGTTGTGTCAACAACATAAATCTGCAAAAATAATTTTACAAGTAATTGCGCTTTGGAATGAACCAATATCATCCCATACTTTATTTCAATTCTTAGGATACTATACTAATATAGATCCTATTCCGCTATTAAAGGAAGAAATCAGTAGTACAATAAATTATTTAGAGAATATACATGTATTGGCGAAAACATATAATGATAATTCGATATTATATCAGTTTGAGCATGATTCATTAAAAGTTGCGGTTAATGCATATTTTAGAAATGATCGTTCTATACAATTTCTCCATTTTAATATTTATGAGTTTATTAAAACATTAGACAATAACGAATTAAGCAAGCCCTATTGGTGTCAACATTATCGCTCATTACTTGCTTATCATTCTTATGCCTCCAAAGCTGATGGATGGATCGAATATAATTATTCATATGGTTGTTTTTTTTACCAAAAAAAGCTATATGACCAGGCAGAAGTAATTTATTCTCGATTAGAGGATGTAATAACTTCTCTTGATGGAGAACAGTTGCTTACAATGGCAATTACGTTTTATTACTGCGGTCAATATCGCAAAGCCATTGATTTTCTGAAGATTATTCAATCGAATAATTTAAAGGATTGTTTTTCATTAGAGCAAGTTATCATGTTATACATTTTTGAAGCACGCGCTTATTATTGTATTCTTGAAACCGATTATGCTCTTAAAGCAATTTCAAAGGCAGAAACTCTATGTGTAAAAGACGAAAGCCAAAATGTAATAGTGTTAGGGATTAAGCAAAATATTCTGTTTCTATCACCAAACGGTTTTAACCGCGCAAAGAAATTATTTGATGAATTAACAAAGAAAAAAAACCATATACGTGAAATGGCACTGATTTACCAATCAGCAATGGATTATTATGAGGGAGATGAGGCGCAGAAATTACTAAATAAAGGACTATCTATTGCCAGAGAATTTTCCGATGAGATTACAGAGGCCAAAATCTTAAACAATATGGGGTTTGAATGCCTTCGTTGCAGTAATTATGATGAGGCTCAACGCTTATTTGAAAAATGTATATCAATTTTGAAAAATGTACAGCCCCATGAACAAGCATATGCTTATAGCAATCTTTCTGTCCTTTACATGATTTCAAAAGAATGGGAACTGGCGCTTAGTTGTATTATTGAAGCTCTCTTTTGGAATAAATCAGAATATGTTTCTTTGGTCCTAAAAACAAACCGTATGTTATGTTACTACTTTTTAGACAATCAAGAATGGGAAAGGATATATAAAGAATTAAAGAGTTATATAGAAATAAAACGAAATATAGATGATAAAATTTATAAAAAGATATGTACAAATTTGGCAATAATTGCATCAAAAAATGGATACATATTTGATTTAAAATATCTTCTGGGAATATGCAAACCACATCTTGAAAATGAATGTCAATATGGGAAATATCGTTTTACTAAATTAGAGCAACAACTAACAGGGTCTGAAGCAGGACTTCAAAAGCCGTCGGATCCCCGCTATAATCAATACTATTGTGAATTAGAATTTGAGCCGTGGCTTGTAAATTTTACTCATGATTAGAAGTTAATCGTTTAGTTGCTGCATGTATAATATTTGCAACAATCTCACCGAAAGGTATGTTTAATTCACGGCTAATTATACCAATTTCCGAAGTTTTGCTAATAACAGGATTTCCGTTTATTTCAATAAAATATAATTGGCCATCCTTTTGTAACCGAAAATCGACTCTAGCAAAATCTTTCATGTTGAGGGTTTCAAAAACAATTTGGGCAACATGACGTATATTTTCTACCTGTAAATTGTTTAAAACATTACGAGCGAGATATTCTTTTCTATGTCTGCTTGCCTTTTCTTCTAAACCAAACACAAAATTATCAAAATACCGAACTCTATTGTATTCACATATAATAGGTTCTGTAAGATAATAATTATCTCTATTACCGATAACAAAACAAGTTATTTCATAACCTGGTATATATTCTTCAACTAATATCTCTGAAAATTGAGTTAATAAATTCGGTAATTGTGTCTCTATTTCTTGAACATTTGAGCAAATATTTTTCTGACAGATTCCTATAGATGAACCTTCACGATTAGGTTTTAATACAACAGGAAATTTTAAATGTTGTGGAATGGAATCATTTTTAAAAACCAATATACCATGAGGAACTCTAACTTCTGTGGAAACCATTTTCTTAGCGTAAGCTTTATTGCCTGCCATTAACATAGCCAATGGATCTGACCCCATGTATGGAACCCCCAAAAGTTCTAATAATATGGCAGATTGTGCTTTTCTACTTTTTTGATTCAAACCATCAGAAAAATTCAAAAATAGTGTTTCAAGGAAAATTTTTTTTTGATAGAAAGCCTCAATTAGTTTTTCGACACCTCCAAAAACTTCAACATCATACCCAATTTCCCTTAATTGCTCTACTATATAGTTAATACTTTCATTACTGCAATGGTCATTATACGGACGTAAAGAAATTAATGATTCATTTTTAAACTGCTCTCTAGTATCGGCTACAATATAATATTTGTTAAATCTCATTTCAAAGACTCCTTCTCAAAAAGTATGAATGTATATCCTTCATGTTATTGTATAATAACTTGATTCTGACAATCTATTTCCATTAAAGAAACACCTTGCTCGTATTCCTCGTTTGAAATTAGATTTAGAACAGAAAGAGTTTTTTCCCTTATTCTTTTCATAAGTCGGTCAGAAATTGGCGCTATAATCTCGTTTTCTGTTTTTTGGTTTCTTTATGCATCCATCCACTTATTTCACCAAATTCAATTATTTTTTCGACTTGGTGAAATCGTTTTGAATCAACACTAGGTATACTAGGAAAATATTTAATCCAATATTTTTCTGCAATTTGAGACGAAGATTCAGTGCAGATACAAAATTTTGCTCCACTTGATGCTATATTAAATAAATTACGAAAAAGAATTTCTAATTGAGATATATGGTGAATAACATCGGTACAATAAATCTTGTTAAACTCAATATTAGGAAAAGACAAACACACATGGTTGCCTTTTAAGATATGATCATGTGGGATTATTTTTTGCGCAATTTTACGCATACTAAGGGAGGGTTCTACCCCATAAACATTTACGTCATAATCCATAAGAGTTTTTTAATATAATTACCTGTTCCGCTACCAAAATCAAGAACAACATCTCCCTTTTGGAGAGCTAACATATATGATAATATGGAATACACAATCGGTTCTATACTTCGCGTTTCTTCATAATAATTTGCTTGACTATTGTAATCGATTCCCATTATTTGTCTATCAAAACTGATAGATAATATTTAATTATCCT
>CANRGE010000077.1 GCA_947630065.1 uncultured Clostridia bacterium | reverse complement strand
GACTCTTGCTCTATTACTGTTCAAGATGCTAACCCTTCTTCTACTGGTAATACCAAACCTGCTTCTGGTAACTCTGGTAACAACAATAACCCTGGCTCTGGTTCGGGCTCTGGATCTGGATCTGGTAACCAAAATCCTGATACACCTTCGAATCCTCAACCAGTGACTGTTACTTTGGATGATGGTTCTAAAAAAACTACTAAAACTGTTACTAAAGGCGCTAAATTTGGTACTCTTCCTGAGCAACCTAAAAAAGATGGGTATGTGTTCAAAGGATGGTTTGATTCTAATGGTAACCAATTAACTGCTGACACTATCATTAATTCCGCGACTACATTTACCGCTAAGTGGGATAAGGCGACTATAGGTTCTACTGGTGTTAAATTAAATCAAACTAGTTTGAACTTAAAACCTGGTGAATCATCTGCTAAACTTATTCCAACTTTATTACCAGAAGATACTACTGCTAAGATTGCTAAAGTTACTTGGAATTCTAATGCAAACAATATCGCTACTGTTAAAGATGGTATTGTTACTGCAGTGAATGATGGTTCTGCTAAAATTACTGTTACTGTTACTACCAGTGATGGTAAAGAGTATACTGCTAGTTGTGATGTTACAATAGAATCTAGTTACAGAATTGTATTAACTCATGTTGACACAGGTAGATTTAATCCAGTTTTACAATTTACATATAAAGTTTATAAAAATAATGATGCAATAACTAATTACACTAAATTTATAATTGCTGGATTAGAAGTTGGTCCAAGAGATTATACAATTGGAGCTAGTCGAGTTGAAAGTGAACCAAAAACAGCGACTCTTATATTAAGTGATGGAACTAAAAAAGAGAATGTTCCTGTAACATATGAATAAAAATAAAGAAAGGATTGTAAAAATGATAAAGAAATATAGTAAAAGTAAAATGTTTGCTATTGCTCTTACTGCTTTATGTCTTTATGAAGTTCCAGTATTTGCTAAAAGTGTCACTCTTGATACTATCGGAACTGATACTGCCGAATTAACTGAAAAATTATATGGTGATAATCCTATTAACTTTTTTTACGTAATCGGTGAATACGCATATACTAATAGACATGAAATTGTTTTTAATGATATAACAGCAGGTTCAAGAACAATACCTACATCTATCGCTGATAAAGATATGACTATTTATTTTATTGAAAAAGATGGCGATTCTTGGAAAGTAAGCGATAAAATTGGTGGTAATCTTGATTTACCCGAAAGCTTTGTTATTTCTAAAGTAGATAATGAAAGATTATATTCTGCTGAAGTAGATACTGACGAAGCTGTTAATCAACTTGTTAATGCAGCTAACGATGCTATTATAGACAATGAATCAGGCATTAAAGATGCATTTGAAATTAATTATGAAAATCGTGTAATTACAGTTAAACTTTTAAATAGAAAGTTAACTACTAGTGATATTCATGATACTGGTTTAGCTACTGTTATCACTGAAATTTTTAACAATAAAAATTATGCTGGTATTAAATTAACTGAAATACCTACAGATAGTGAAGTTCCTGCTAAAACCGCTACTATTTTAAATACTGAAGGTACTACTACTGCTACTGTTAAACAATCAGTTTTAGGATTTTTCAATAGTATTGGTGTTACATCTTCTTTAGATGATTTAGCTGGTAAAGCATTTACTTTAGAATTCTTATTAGCTGATGAAGATATTGCTAATGCTGAGGATGCAGTAAATTCATACAAATTTGAATTTGTGTCAGAAGTTGATACAAACGATTATTTTGCCTTTGCAACTCATGGTAAAAATTATAATACATCATGTGGTGGTGCTGAAGATGAAAAATGTCTTCCAGTATTAGATATTATAAAAGGTACTGAAAATTTTGTAGGCGCTAACGATTTTGGATATGTAGTTGAAAATGCTTTAAAGGATAAATTAATTGCAAGTGTTGATGTTACTTTTGGCAATGTAAATGCTACTTATACAAGTGCTGATAAAACTGGCATATTAAATAAAATTAATACTTTAATTAAATCTAGTAATATAACTAAATATTCTGATTTTGCATCAGAGACATATGGTATTACAATTAAATTTAATATTGCCACAGATAAAGGTGCAATTTCTAAATATGAAGACACTTCTTATAAATATGAAATTGGTTCATTTGTTGATTTTGATGCTCCAATTGAAGCATTAGTTACTGCATCTGCTAATAATAATTATGTAGGTATAACTCAAAATGGTAATGTTATAACTATGGATGTTAAACTTAATAATAATGCGGTTGATCTTAGAAAAATTGTAGATTTACTTTATAATACTTTAACTGATTATAAAGATAAGATGACTATTAAATTAGGTGACGTTGCATATGTCGATACTACTGATAGTTCTGGAAATCAATCTATAAGACAAGCTTTTTGGCATTTATTACCTGTTTCACAGTATGCTGATGTTACTCCTGGTATTATGGCTAACGCTGATGATTTAGTTATTACTTTATCTTCACAAGATAAGACAGCTTTCCCTGGTACTGTTGGGGAATTATCTGAAGATGAAAAAACTGCAACTTATATAGTTAAATTTACTGTAAGTGGTTTTGACGTAGATAACGCTGCTACTGGTTATGCTGCAATTCAAAACAATTATTTCGACATGACTTATGTAACTACTTCTGATGAAGATGTTATAACTTCTAGAGATTTAACTGTTCAATTAAAAAATTTAACTACTAAATTCTCTGAATTTGTAGGAACAGGTGGAACTGGTTTATTAGCTGGTTTACAAAAATATGCTGATACATTTACTGTAACAGTTAATGGTGAAGCTCTTGATTTAACTGATACTACTGCTATGGCTACTGCTTTACCTAAAGCTTTAGGTATTACTTTAGATAGTACAGTTAATGATTTAGCTGGAAAAACCGCTACTGTTGTTATTACATTAAATGATAATGTTAATTTAGCTGCTGAAGGTGAAACTAGAGTTGATTCTTATACAATTAATGTTGCATTTAGAACAGATAATGCTGTTGTAGAATTTGATGGTACTAAATCTTTAAGTTCATTAATTGCAGCTGGTGTTGAAAAAGTTATTTTAACTGATGATGTTTCAATTTCTAGTGGATTAACTTTAAATAAAGATTTTGAAATTGATGGTAAAGGTCATGATATTACAACTAATGTTACACTTGAAGGAAATATTGATCTTAAATTATCAAATGTTGAATTAATTGGTAAAGTAACTGTTGCAGGCACTAATAGTGAAGTAACTATTACTGGTGATGAAAACACTGTTATTAAAGGTTCAATTGATGCTAGTGATACTAATAAAGTTAAGAGTTTAAATATTACTTCTGTTAAAGTAGAAGGAACTCCTGATGATTTAGTTGGTTCTAGTAGCAAATCTGTAATTGATGCAACTGGTGCAGAAGAATTTGTTATGACTGGTTCTAGTGTTAAATATAATGGTGATGATAGTGATTCAACTGGTGCTCAAATTTACTCACTAGTAAAAGTTGATGGTAATACAACAATTAAAAATTCTAAATTTGATATTGCAAAAATCAAAAATCCAATTGAATTTAAATATTATGGTGGTGCTTCTGCAAGAATTACTAAAATAGATATCATTGACAATGAATTTACTGGTGATAATTATGTTGCTACTGATTCTCACAATGTAATATCTGTTTACTCTCTTGCTGAAGGTGCTGTTGTAAACATTATGAGAAATAAATTTGAATATGCTAATAGTGCAATTCGTATTTCAAATAATGGTACTAATACTGTAACATTCAATGTTGTTGATAATATAGTTGAAAAATATAATGAAGATGATACAACAAATAGAGGTTTAATTGTTATTAGACCTAATACTACAAATGCTGATTTATCTAAAATAACAATCAGCCATAGAGGTAACATGTTTGGTGAAGATGCTTATGTTTATGATAAAGATACAATGACAACTACATCAGATACAAGATTAGTTTATGTTAATGATAAAGATGGCAAAAGTATAACTAATTATTTAGATGTAACAGATTATCCAGTTCAACCATAAACGTTTTAAGTCAGTTAAAAAGTACTCATAAATAATGAGTGCTTTTTTTGGCTCTAGAATTTCTGTAGTGAAGTAAGGATGAGAGAAATCTCACTCTTTATATATACTAATTTTACACTGTAAATCTTGTTAAAAATCATGTAAATATGCTTGATTTGCTCCAATTTTTATCATATAATGATAAAAAGAGGTGCAAATATGATAATTACTAATGATATTTTTAAAGAAAAAAATACAATTGCTAATGTAAATGCAAAGATTTCTAGAGAAATCAAAAAAGGAAATTTAATTAAATTAAAAAATGGTTTATATGAAACAGATAAGAATACACCAGGATATTTATTAGCGACTAGTATATATGGTCCATCTTATTTATCTTTCGATTATGCACTATTTCATTATGGATTAATACCTGAAAAAGTTGTGAACTATACATGTGCAACTTTAAATAAAAGAAAAAAGAAAATATTTCAAAATGATTTTGGAACATATATCTATCGAGATATTCCAAAAAGAGTTTATTTTTTAGAAGTTCATTTAGTTATTGAAGGAAATTATTCTTATCAAATAGC
>CANRGE010000076.1 GCA_947630065.1 uncultured Clostridia bacterium | reverse complement strand
TATAGGCCATATAAACATGCCTTTTGAAACTAGACCATCACCTTCTGGTAAAACTGTTGGATTTTCAGTTCTACTTTGTAACCATTGCATATATTCTTCATCTGTTAGTTCTCCCCTTTCAGCTTTCTCAACTAAACTCATATCAGCTTCAGTAACAAAAATTCCATCTATAACAGTACAAATAGCAAAAATTATTCCAACAATTAAAATAATAAATGGTAAAAAAGGTTTTAATAATGAAAAAGCTATCTTTCTTACTTTTTTATTTATTTCATTTGTTACTATATTTTTAGCTCTAGCATTCTGTATCATTTTTATCACCTGATTTTTTTAAATTTTTATTATTTTCATATTCAGTCTTATAATAATTATTTTTATTATTTCTAGAATATGAAGATTTACTAACATCACCTTCAATCATTCTAGCACCCATACTTACATATGCTTTTGTTGCTTTAAAACCAGTTTTTGCTACTTTTTTTACTAAGTCTTTATTTAAGTTATTTTGCTCATTTAAATTAATTTCTTTAATTGGCTCATTTGTTTTGTTGGAGAATATATTAGTATTTTCATTTGAATTTGATATAACATTTCTTATTGGATTTATATTTCCATTATAATCTTTCTCATCACTTAAATTTACTGTTGGATTTATAAATGTTTTTGCTCTATCTATAAAACTTTTTAATCCACCATTAGAAATATTATTATCTATATTATTTGATGTAGGAATATTATATTGCGATTTTGATGAATCAGAACCAAATCCCAACATAGCACCCATACCAATTATTCTATTAGTCATTTGTTCATTATCAATTCCTGCAATTCTACTTGTTAAATTTTGTAAACAATTCATCAAAGCTTCTGATAAAGGTAAAATCATCATTGCCCAAATCAATGATACAGCCCAACCACCTCCGAGATGGTAAAAAAGCTAAATAAATAAGAAACAAAAAGCAATATATAAATTGCATAAAAATATTCATTATCATTTGACCAGCCCAAATTGATGCAGCAGTAACATTCTTATTTATAATCCAAAGTCCACAAGCTATAGGAGTAAAAATAGTATAAATAATAATCGTAAATTGTCTAACTATAAATTTTATATTCAGTTTTACAAATAGATATACAAACATTGATATTACTATTGATGTTGTAATTGCATTTCCTGTTCTTATACTTCTTAACATACTATTTCCAAGTAATCCTTCTAATGAACCATGTGATACAGTTACAAGCAAATGTACTAAACCATTATTTAAAAATAATAAAAATCTTATAAATATTGGAGCCAGAGCTATTGCTACACCTCCAAAACATAGTCTCATTAAACTTTCTTTGGCCTCATTTTTTTTAGATGTGTTCATACCAGCAATTATTATTTTATAAGAAAGTATAAATACGGCTATCCATATTAAACTACTGGATATAACAGCAAAAATTTTGTACCAATTCATCGTTTTATTCCATAAATCTTTTGTAAATGGTGCTAAACTATCATTTGCATTGTTATCATTAAATATCAAAGTATCATAATCTTTAAACCCCACATTTAAGAATTCTCCTGTTGTAAAATTAAGAACAGTTTGTGCAATTCCTCCAATACATTCTGCAATTATTTTTTCAAATAAAGATCCTTCTTCTTGTTTTATTTGGTCTTTAAAGTTTATATCACTTGCAAAACATATTGGACAAAATAAAAAAAGAATAGCAATTATTGTCACTATACTTTTAATCTTTTTTTTCATTTATTGCCTCCTTTATGTAAAAACAAATTGTTTTTCATAATCCGTAATTATGAATTTTATTGCAGTAACACTATTATTAAGACTTATTACACATTCTCCAGGATTCGCAGTTGTTAGAAAATTTTTTGTTCCTTCTGATAAATTAAAAAAATCTACCACATCATCAACAGAGCCAGGAGATTGTTTAAATAAATATCTTGTTGAGCATATATTTATAATTGTCTTTCCGTTCTTCAGAACTTAAAAACTCATCTATAAATTGACTACCAATAAATAATGGAACATTATATTTTCGCCCTCGTCTTGCTACATTAACTAAAAATTCAGCAGATTCTTGATATTTTAAAAATAGCCACGCTTCATCACAAACAATTATCTTTCTTTTTTCTTTATTTTTTAATACAAATTTCTGCCAAATCCATGTTAGAATTACAAATGAAGAATATAATTTTGTAAATTCATCTTTTATTTCACTCATATCAAAACAAACAATCTCACTATCAGAATTTATTTTACTTTCACAATCAAAGATTCCTAAAGAATTTCCTCTTAGAAAAGGAACTAATAATTCAGCTAAATCTTTACACTTATTTCTTTCTCTTAATTTCTTTTGAAAATCCGATAAAGTTGGCATTTTCTTTGGTATTTTTCCAATTGCGTATTTTCCATTATCAAGTTTTCCACCTTTTTTTTCATATAATGAATTTACATCACTTGTAATTCCGTTTTTCAGAATATAATTGATTAACTATAATTTCTATTTCTGTAATTTCAGATCCATTTAAGGTTCTACCCATATAATTTCTACAAATTGTTGCAAGTAATGCTCTTATTTCAGCAACCTTATCTAAAATATTTAAGAATTGTTTATTTCCTTTTACATCAGGTTCAAGTTCAAAAGGATTTATTCCAGTACTTTCTCCGTTGCACTATTTTTATTACATTTCCACCTAACATTTTAGTAAGATTTGTATATTCACCTTCAATATCTATAAAAAATGCTCCACAGCCTGTTGTTGCAATATTTCTAGCTGTTAATGTTTTTAAAGCTACACTTTTACCTCCGACCACTTGTACCACAAATAAATACATGTGGATTTGGTAACGATGGTGGCCCTATAAATGTATCTACATATACAGGTGCATTCGTATACATATTTCTTCCAACAAAAACGCCTCTATCATGAGATAAATTTGGATTAGAAATCGGAATTAAAGTTGCTATTCCACCAGCTACCATATTTCTTTCATAATTTGAAATAGGAACTTCTCCAATAGGTAACATTGTCTTTAATCCTTCTAATTGTCTAAATGTTAATGTTCTTATCATAGCAGTTTTTTTATTTAATTCACTTTCTAATATTTTTGTTTTCTCATTTAATTCTTGTAAACTTTCAGCATTTAAAGTTATAAAAATTGTTGCAAAAAATAATTTATCTTGATTAGTTTGTATAAGCATTCTTAAATCTTCTAAATCATTAATCTGTTTTTCTAATTCTGGAAGATGTAATATATTTCCCTGTCTTGAATATGTAGCATATTCACTTTGTGATTGTACTAATTTCTTAGTTAATTGATTTATAACATTTCCATTAGATGATGGTTCTATCTTTACAGATATATTTATATTTCCAATATTAAATAAATCGTCAAGCCAAGAAACCCAAGTTTGTTCAGGATATACTGTCATAGCAAATATTCTGCTATATTTGTTATATCCTAATATTAAATAATCTTTTTTCTCTTGTAATTCGTCTGGTAAAATTAATTCAATAATATTTGGAATATTATTAAATATATCAATTTCTTTAGTTCTTTCTTTTTTGTTTTTTCCCAACATATAAATTCTTCCCTCCTTCCTTAAGAGCGCTAATATTAAGAGCAGAATTTTTATTTAATTCTCTATAAATTAAATTGTAAAGTTCATCTTCATCTAATACATCACATACAATTTTAGCTCTTAATAAATTACCTTTAAAAGATAGTGATTTTCTGTTTAATTCTTCTACTGCATTTTCATATAGTCCATCATAAGAAATAACAGCATAATTTTTTACTACAGAAATATTTCTGTTTTCCATTAAATTTTCTAAGTATTCTATTAAATATTTCTTATATTCTTGTATCTTTAAATTTTTAGTTTTATTTTCTTTTATTAGTGAAATTATTTTACTAGTATCTATAAATTCTGTTGTACTAAAAAATTGAATTGGTGAATCAATTGCTAAAGCAGTTTGAATTAAAATACTTTCTATTGAATCCTGCTCATGATTTGACAACATGTTATAATCAATATTGCCAAGTTTAATTATATTTGAATATCTATTTCCAATACATAAAATATTATCTTTTATTTTTATATCAAATAAATCTACTAATTGTTTTTTATTTTTTCTTTTTACTATAGCTTGATTAGTAGAAGATTGTTTTATGTTTTTATTTGTACTATTCTTTTTATTATTTAAATATATTGCAGTCGCAATAATAAGAATTAAACTTAATATTAAAAATATCATCATTATTATCATTTTTAGCCCCTCCTAAATATAAATCTCTTTTTACGAAATAAATATTTTATCCCATAAAAAAAGAACTTATCAAAGTTCTGTTCACCAATTTTCATAAAGCTACATAGTAAAAAAAATACTGAAATTATTGTTATAATAAAAAATTTTATTACTGCAAAAATAGGAATAACATATATCACTAAACTAGATCCAGCAAGCATTAAATATATTACTTGTCTTAAACTCAAATAACCACCAAAAATTTTTTCCTCTCTTTTTATATCGAATGGAACTTTAAACACTCGCATATATATCACCTAACTTCCTAATAAAGTTCCAGTATTGTTAGTAGCAATATTTATAATTATTCCAGCAATTATAAGAGATGCACCTAATATAACTCCTCCTCCACAAATCCAAGCTAAACTTCCAATACTTTCTGCTCTTTTTTGAGGATTATTAGCATTTGCAATCATTCTTAAAGCTGCAATTACAATACTAGCAAATATTAAAATTCCACCTAATGGCATAGCAATACTTGTAATAACTCTTTTAATATTATTTGCTGCAGTTTGTACTTCTGCTGTTCCAATTGCACCTGTAGCCATACATAAATTACTTTTCATCATAATTAAAAATATTGTAAAACTTGTAAATAGTTTTCTTACTATTTTTTTTTTGTTTTTTCTAAGATTCATAAAAAAACCAACTCCTTTTATAATTTTTTGAAGGACAAATCATAAAAAGAAGATTAATTCTATTAAATATAATTCTTAATATATTGAGCAATATATGGTAGTAATAATAAGAAAAAGTTTCCTAACAAGAAACTTGGTACTGCTATTAAGAATTTTGATTTTATCTTTTGTGATTTTATCAAACATCCTATTGCAAGCATAATAAGAGAATATATAAGTAATATCGTGAGAAATATTACCATTCCCTTAAAACATACAAAACAGATGGAAGATATCAAATTTTTCATATTATCTATATAATAATCTTGCATAAATTTACTCCTTTTAAGTACTGTTATTTGTATATTTATTTATAATCGTTCTTTTGTAATAATTCAATAAATCATC
>CANRGE010000075.1 GCA_947630065.1 uncultured Clostridia bacterium | reverse complement strand
GTTTTCATAACCTTTAATATTTTTCCAAACTTCTTCTACTTCAATTTTATCTCCCATTATATCTCCTCCAGTTCTACTATTACTTTTGATTAAATTATCATTGTTAGTCTTTAATTTCTTTAATTGTTAAATTTGGATATTTGTATTCAAATAATTTCTGTTTCAGTTTGAATACATCTGTTTTCATTCCTTTTGTATCTTCTACAATAATTTGTCCTTTTTCTTCATAAACAAAATCTGCTATGTACTCTATTTTTCTATATGTTTTACCATTTTTTCTAAAACTTTCTTGTAATAGAAACGGAACTTGTAATCTCAAATTTTTAATTTCTCCTGCTCTTTCTAATAGAGCTAATTCTCTATACCTGCGACCTTCTAATTGACTATCAAAAACATATCTATCTATTTGTACTTTTTTATTTCCATATTTACTCATAATTTTATCTTCTCCTGTATTCCTAAATTGTTCCATATTTTATTTATACTTTCTTGTGCTGTAGGTGCTTGTCCAAACTTGCAATTCGGATTTCCTTGAAAATTCTTATCTTCCAAAGCAGTACACCCTAAGCACCTATTACTTTCTATTGCTTTTTTACATCTATCTATTAACATAGGCTATTCCTCTGGCATTTTATATACACAATATTCACCAGTAATTTTAATTATTATGTGTTGTAATACTTCTTTTGCTCTTTCTTCTGTTTTGTATGTTCCTAATTCTTCTCGTTTTGAATTTGTTTCATAATATATTTTGTGAGGTAATTTTCCTGTTCCATCTAAATCTACAACGATGTCAATACTCTCTACATTATCAAAATTTACTATTATTTCTTTATTTTGGCTAACTATTATCACTTTAATTTCCTCCTAATCTAATCTAGGTATATGACTACTGTATCTTTGTTCAATGCCTTTTGGTGTTATTTCATAAATTGCAACCATTTTGCCTGTATAATTACATTTCTTTTTGTCTATAGATTTAACCATTCCCATTTTCATAAGTTCAGTTAATCTCGGTGCTGTATAATTTCGCTCTGTACTAGGAATAAAACCTAAATCATATAATTCAACTGCTACTTCTTTTGCTGTCTTTGCTCCAGTCATTAATCTATCTAGTATTTGTTCATATCTAATTTTCCTTTTAGGCTTGATATCTTCAAAACTTAATTGTCTTGTCATTTCTGTAATCATTTGTTAATCACTCTCCTTTATTTTAAACACAATAATTCTTTAAATAATTTATCTTGTTGTTCATAGGTCAATAAACTATACTGTTCTTCTTGCTTACATTCTCCTACTGCTTTTATTCTTTCTCCAAATTTTTTTCCAACGATTCGCTCTTTATATTTATTAAATAAAGATGAATAATAAATATTATTATTCTCATTATTGTTTGTGTCCCTAGTATGTCCCAAGTCTGTCCCGAAGTATGTCCGAAACTATGTCCTTATTATTAATCTGTGCTTGATATTTGTCGTAATTTACAATACTTACAAGAGTTTTTCTTGTGTCCCTAACTTGTACTATCATTGTGTCCCTTTCTAGTTGGTCTAAAAAATCACTTACTTTATGTCTAGACCATTTCCATTTTTCTGATAATTGTTTTATTGATGTTAATGTTTGTCCTCTTTCTATCTCTATAAATCCATTTTCAAATGGTATTTTTTTGTTTTTATGATTTACTGTTAATAATAAATCAATCCAAGCACTTCGTTTATCGAAAGGTTCTTCACTTTTCCAAATCCAATTTTCTTTAATTTGTCTATGAATATTAATCCAACCTTCCATAGTTTCTCCTTTCGTAAAATATAAGGGCTAGTTTTTTGCCTAGCCCAGTTGTTCTTACTCTATTGGTTCAATTCTAATTATTGGAGATTCGCTTGGTGCTCCCAACCCTTTAAAACCTATCCATTTTTCATAGTAAACTATAACTTCTTTACCTTGTTTTATATAGTTTTGCATTTCTTCTGCCAATTCTTTATTGCCTTTTTCTATATAATAATAGTCTTCTTCACTATTTTTTGTATATTCTGTTGTTCTATAATATACTTTATAATTTCCCCAAAAATCCGTATCTACTGCAGTTGGTATAATCTTATGACTTCCAGCTTCAAAATCAAAACATAAATTTCCAAATATTGCTATTAAAATTCCTATAATAATTACTATTAAAATAATTGCTTTTAAGCATCCTCCTATAATATCTATATTAATATAACCATTTTCTTTTTTTAACATTTCATTTCCTCCTATTTTTTATTTCTAATAATTCTTTTTGGCTAATAACTCCATCATGTACTAATCTATGACAATTTCCACATAATTCAATCAAATTATCTTCTGTGTCATCTCCACCAGAGCCTTTACTCTTAATGTGATGAGTATTAGTCCAACAATTTTTTCTTCCACAGTATTCACAATCATGTTTCTTGTCATCTATTAGCTTTTTATTTTTTATTCTTGCATTTTTAGGAAATGCAAAACCACTATAATCTATACTCATTAAATCAACTACTTCCATTTCAAAGGGCTTTATGGCACTAATAATTTGCAATATTTTTGTTAAAAAGGACCTTACTTGCAACATCTATTAGTGCCATTGCTCCAATAGACTTTTTAATTCTCCTTCTGGCATTGTTTCAATATTCTGTTCTCTACAATCTTCTATTACACTATTTATTAACCTTGTCATTTCTTTTGTATCGTAACTAGAACTGCCATAGTAAGCTCTTAAAATAATTTCTCCATACTGATTTATTGCTTTTTCACAAAACCAACCTAGTCCATTATTAGACCATATCTTTGCAAACTTTGACATTGTTTCTTCTGGCATTTGTAATTCTTGATATGTTCCTGCATCATAAATATGTTTTTTATATACTTCTATTCGGCTCATATTTAGTTTTTCAGCAATTTTTTCTATCAAAAGCCATAAATATGCATTTGCATTTAAAGAGCGTTTTTTGTACCATTTTTTAGCTTCTACATTTAGCTTTTGGTCTTGTAATTCTTCAGCTTGCTTTAATACTTCCTTGTTATCAAACAAAAAAGTTATTTTAGCTTTATTAGTTTTATAATCAATTCCTATATCACTTATCGTTGCTGTACATTGCATAAAATTTCACCTTTCTATATGTTCGTGCATAAACACATATTCTGAATTTTCTCCCATATTATTTAGTAAAAATTCACTCGCTTGTTGCTTACTTAAATGGCTGTCTTGTGCTCTAAATTCATAAACATATTTACATTCTCGTTGTTTTTGCTTAATTCTTTCCTGAATTTCATCTTCGTCATAATTGCCTTCAATAAGGTATAAATCATAATTTTTAGCACTTATACCTTCAACTGTTTTTGTATCAGTTATATAAATTACTTTATAATCATTAAATAATATTCTGTAACCACATTGAGGTACATCATGATATAATTTTATTGGCATAATTTTAAATAATTTGTAGTCATATTTAATTCCAATATGTAATACATCTATATTTTTTCTAGCTACCCCGCATTCAAGCAAAGGTTTTAACAACCATTCACAACATGCAAATCTTAATGTTGGTCTTTCTTCTGCTAACTTCTTTATTGTTTCTTTTTTAAAATGGTCTGAATGTATGTGTGTTAATAGCACTATTTTTAATTTCTTATAATATCTTTCTAATTTTCTAAAAGTAATTCCACAATCAATTAAAATAATATCTTTAATTATTGTTGCATTTCCTGTGCTACAGCTTGATATGATTTTATAGTTCATTCATTGATACCTCTTTTGTATCTTCTTGTTCTTCTACATCTGCTTGTACTTCTATTATGTCTTGTTGTTCTGGAATTTCTTGTTGCATTTCTTCTGCTTCATACATTCCAGCTAAATCTTCAACAAATGTCTCTCTTAAAGCTCTTACTTTAGCTACTTTTTCGACCATTGTAGCTCCTTTACTTCCCCAATTAGAATTTAATGTACCTTGTCCAGTTTTTTGAGCTACTTCATTAAAGCCGACACTAGAATAAATAGAATGAGACCAATCTTTTCTATATACTCTAGCCCAACCTCCAACAAGTTCTTCTTCTCCTAGTCTGAATGTGCCTTGTCTTTCTTCTATACTTCCATCTGTTTTTCTAACTATAATTCCACTTTCCATTCCATCATAATTTGGATTTAGAACAGCTCTTTTTAGAATTGCATCCTTACCTACAACTAATTGTGCTGGTGTACCTGCTTTATATTTAATTAAATACGCTTCCCTCAAAAATGGGTTTAACTTCCTTACTTTGCATAATTCTGTAAATAATTTAAATTCTTGATTTGTAATTGGTACATCAGAACCAACTATATATTCTTGCACTATTTTTGGTGTTAATTTTATTTCTTGCCCGTCTATATCGTATTTAACTGTTATTTCTTGTTTGTTTTGATTAACTTCATTACTCATATTCGTATCCTCCATTTATTAAAAATTCTTTTAATTGTTTTAGTTTAGTTTTTGTTGCTTTTACAGTAAATCGTAAAGTTAATATTTCTTCTTGATTTTCTTTACTTGGTGCTTGTAATATCTCTGTTTTTTCTTCTTTCGTCATAATTACCGATTTACTAAGTTCTGCAACAAGTTCTTCTTGTTTTTTCTTTTCTTCTTCTATTGCTTTAAATCTATTTGTTACTGTTGTTATTGCATTACTTATATTTAAGCTTTGTTTATATTCAACCAATATTTCAGCCTTATGCTCTTGTGTTTCTATTAGTTTTAAATCATCAACTATTTTATCTATAAATGATTTAACTTGTTCTTTTAGACTTTTCATACTAGCAGTTAAAGTTACATTTAATTTTGCTTGTTCAAAAGTAATAAAATCTATGTCATTAGCTACTTTATATTCATCAAAATACTCTTTTATTTCTTGTTCTTTTTTAGCTTTCAATTCTTTTTCTACACTATCTATTTTTTCTTTTAAATCATTATCAGCACTTTGATATTTGTCTGAAATATATTGCTTATATATTTCTTCAAATTGCATATATGGTGCTAATACTTCTTCTTTTACCCTTTTTCTTTGCTGTTCAACTTCTTTAAATTCTTTATTTAAATCTGCCCTTACTTGTTTTATTGTTTTCACATTTTCATCTGTGCAAATTAACCCTTTTGCATTCTCTACCTTTTTATCTATTTCTGTTGACCACTCTTTTAAATGTGATTCTATCTGAGGTAATTGTTTTATAATTATTAAATCTTGCATTTTAGTTCTTCCTCCTTTTCTCTTATTTGTTGCCTTAATCTATCTTCGTATCTATAATCTTCGGCATCCCATACATCTTTCATTTGTAGAAAAAAATAATCGCTTTTTAATTCCTCTAATGTTTTGTTTGTCATGATTTATTCCTCCTTTGTTTTTGCACCACAATATCTGCAAAATACATCGTGTTCTTCTATATCTTGCTCACAGTTTTTACAGATTACTGGTTTATGTTTTTTTAAAACTATATTTGAGCCGTTGATCCATATTTCTACTGAGTCTCCTTCATTTATATGTAAGAGGTCTCTGGTTTCTTTTGGAATAACTATTCTTCCTAAGTCGTCAAGTTTTC
>CANRGE010000074.1 GCA_947630065.1 uncultured Clostridia bacterium | reverse complement strand
CAGATGGAGACATAATAACATTTGATGGAGGAATAAAGATAATAACTCCAGAGAAACCAGAAGAGGATATAACTATGGACATATACATACAAAAGGTTGTAGTAGAGGAGGGCTAGCATATGATAGGAAAAATGAATTTAGGCTCTGGTGGAGGAATAGATTTAGATGGAATTATAGAACAATATAAAGTTGCTTCTGGAGGTAATATTAATGCTGGAAATTTTGTTAAATACATTGGCTATGAAACAGAAGGTAGTGGTATTAATATAATAAATAGTACTCGTACTAATGCAGATACGTGTCATATAGATAACGATGATTGTTTAAGAGGGTTATTCCCTCTTTTAGTAAATGAGAATACTGTATTATTAATTTACTTTAGTTATTTTTCAACAATTAGTGCAATAGTGATTACATTTACTGGCACTGGTACATATTCATATGGAAAAGCAACAGAAATAGCAAGCGAAAGCTCATCAATGGCAAATGCTACCGTAGCTGTTGAACAGATAGACTCTACACATTATATGTTTACATATACTTATTCAAAAAATATATATTATTCTGTAATAACAGTTAATGTAAATAGTAGCACTATCACAGTAGGCACTAAAAAAACATTAGATACGGCATATAATAGTGATTGTATGAATGTGTTAAAAATAGATAATAAAATATTATTTCTTTATTATTCAAACAATTATCAGTTTTGTATAAATGTGGGCACAATAAGCAATGGAGATATAGCTTCATTCTCAAAGTTTGAATTTGGACAAACTCAATCTAATTATATTAATACAATAAAAAGAAGTGATAATGAGATTTTTGTAATTGACCAAAATAGTAATTTTAAACAAAGTACATACAAATACGAGAATAATCAAGTAACACTTTTATCTGCTATAAATAAAAAAATAACAGATACAAATTTATTACCTTATCTAAAAGTTGATAGATTATATAATTATTTTATTACTGAAGATTTTCTTGTTAATATGTATGATGGTATAATCACACTATACCAAGTGACAGAGACAGATATAATTGAAAAAGCTAAATTACAATATGCTACAAATGTTGCATTAACGAGAGAAAGTGTTTTTCATTTGGGAGACAATCAAATATTATTTGTGGTCTGTACCACTAACAATAGGAACTATGAACATTATTACGAATATTATATAGAAGATAATGTAATTGCATATATTTTGACAATAAATGCAGAAGAGTTCAAAATTAATATATCCGCACCAACAATATTAAACACATTTACAACTAGAAGCGGTACCTCTTCTAACTATGAAGACAATTCGGCAGCATTATTGTATAATCAAACAAATAAACAGTTTGTAGTATTTAATCCATATAGTGGGAAATCAACAAGTTCTAAAGATTATCTTGGTAATTATGCTATAAATATGACCAAATTTAATGTCGATTTAGATGAAGTAGTAAATACAGCATATAAAGGAGATATAATTTTAGGAATTGCAAAACAGAAAGGTACAGAAGGACAAACTATAGATGTGTATGTGCCGAACGTACAATAAAAAATACGAGGAGGAAAAATAAAATGAAATATATATTAACAGGAGAAAACAATGTAATTATAGCAATATCTAATACTTTAGGAGAACAAAGCAATGGAAATCCTTTAGTTACAGATAGGAAAGGAAAAGAATACGCAATAGCAAAATATTTAGTAAAAAACAAATATGAAGTAGAAGAAGTTCCAGAAGAAATAACAGAAAGTAAATATTGCTATACAAAAGAAGAAGGATTTTATAAGAATCCAGACTGGAGAGAATATTTTACAGAAGAACAAAGGATATCTGCGTTAGAAGATACAGTAAATATATTATTAGGATTTTAGAGGAGGAAAAATATATGATAGGTAGACTTAACATAAAACGGCGGGGGGGGGTCATTAATGGACTTATAGAGCAGTATAAAGTAGCCTCTGGCGGAAATGTAAGTGCAGGGGATTTTGTAAAATTTATAGATGAATTAGAAAGTGGAGTAACTAACAAACAAGAGAGTTATAGTATTTATACTAGTGGAGAACTTAAACGAATTAAAGCAGTAAAAGTGTCAGAAACTTGTGTTTTTATTGCTTTTGCAATGTATTCAAGTTCTTATACATCAAATATATATGGAATAGTATGTAATATAACAGGAAACAGCATTAATTTTGGAATAGAAACAACATTATCTACTAGAACTATTGATTCTAATTATACAAGAATTATATCGCCTAATAACAATAGTGTTGTAGTTTTTATTACTACAAGTAATTCTCCTAAAGAAGTATACGCAATTATGTGTACTATAGATAATACTACAATAACAGTTAAAACCGAAAGGGAATTTAATTCTTCAGCAGATGGAACAGAAGATTTTGAGATAACCGATTTAGGAAATGAAAAAGCTGTAATTAATTATGGTTCACTTCGAAAATCAGGTTCTAATAGTTATAGTGTAGATACATATATAAGTGTAGTAACAATTGGGAGTACATCTATTTCTGAAGGGACTAGAATTAAACACACAAATGGTGACCCGACCATGATGATATGCTGTGCTACAAATAAAGTTGCATATTTAAGATTTGTGAGTAGTTCTATATACGGGTATGTATGCACAATATCTGGCACAACAATATCATTTGGTTCTGAACAAAAGATATCTAGTAGTAACGACTTTTCCTACGGAGAAGGAGTAAAAATTGAAGACAATAAAGTATTTACTGCTGTTAAAACATATTCGAATCAAGTCTCTGGACGAATATTCTTAATAAATGGAGAGCAAATAACTGCTGGTTCTGCTACAATTCTAAAAAATTATACACAGACATCTCCTACTACTTTATTAATGTCTGTAAATAGAGTATTTGTTGGCTATAAAAATTCAACTTTATATGGAATGAGTTGCATAATAAATAGTAATGAAATACAAATAGAAAAAGAAGGAAATTTCTCTGGAAATGGAGATAATATTTCTCCAATTTTATTAAATGAAAAAAATTTTGTCGCTATATATATTCAAAATACAGAACAAAAACTTATAACTGTAAATGAATTTGATTGGAATGGAGTTATGGTAAAAAGAGTAAAATTATTAGAAAATAAAGATGACAAAATAGCAGGAATTGCTAAAAAATCTGGAAGAGAAGGACAAGCAATAGATGTGTACGTGCCGAACGTGCAATAAAAATAAGGAGGAAATAAATTATGGAATTAAATGATAAATTAAAGAATTATTTAAAAATACAAGTTGGAACAGGGAAGTTGACTAAAGAAGAAGTAGTAAATAAATATCCAGAGATGGAAGAATATTTAGATTAGGAGGAAAAATATATGATAGGTAGACTTAACATAAAACGGCGGGGGGGGGTCATTAATGGACTTATAGAGCAGTATAAAGTAACATCTGGAGGAAATATAAGTGCAGGTGATTTTGTAAAATATGTTGGGGATATAACTAAAAATACACAAATAGAAGTTAATCTTATCAAAGAAAAGGTTGTAAATTCAATTGATGCAAATGCTACAACAGAAATGTATCTATTTGAAGTTAATAATAATCAAATATTTTTAATAGTTACGACAGGAAACATATATTATTCTGGTGTAGTACTTAATTTTAAAGATAATGACGTAGAAATAGGTAAATCAACTCAATTTTTAGTTGCTAGTGATTTTAGATGTTATCAATTAAATAATAATACAATAATTACAATAGATGACGATGTTCTTTTTCAAGTAATACATATAAATACAGATAATACCTTTACCGTAAGTGAACAAATTACTTTAGATTCCAATGCAAGTGGTAGTAATTATATTGATATAGAAATACTATCACCTAACCAATTTTTAATTGTTTATGCTGGTATATCTCCATCTAATATATATGCTGTATTTGGGACAGTAACAGATAATAGTACTTCCTTAACCCTTACAGATAAAACTTTAATTTATGGTGGAAGTGCTAGTAATATAAGTATTCATAAAAAAGATGATAATAATTTAATAATATTATTACCAAATGGTCAAGCTATGGTAGAGTGTACAATATCAAACAATGTCATAAGTGTAATAAATACAATGAAAGAACAAAAAACTTTGGGATTATTTAGCCCATATAGTTTTAATTATATGAATATATTAGTAGATAATTTAATTATAGATTTAACAAATGGAAAAGCTATTGTGACAGAAATAACATCAGATTCTATTAATAAAATATCAGAGATGGTTTATGCTAAAGATTATTTAACTTGGACAAAAAATTGCATAAAATTATCTCCTACTCGATATTTATTTTTTACTAATAGTCAAAATGGGCATTTATCCCAAATAAATCATGCCAAAGAAGTTATAAATGCATATTATTTAGATATAAATGTAGAAGAAAAAACAATACAAATTTCTGACCCAATACATATTAAAGATTTTGAAACGAGTAGATATACAGGAGATTACAGTGGATTTGATTATAAATCATACAATTATGTTTATAGTATAGGGGTTGCTTATCCAAGCGAGTTAACAGGTCAATTATTATTAGTATATCATACTTGTAATAATGAACAAGGCTTAGGAAAATGGTATTATAATGATATACAAGTTAATTTGTTAAAGTTAAATTTAGATGTAATTCCTACAATAGGAATTGTAGAAAGTGAAAACGATAGAATATTAGGGGTAGCAAAGAAAACTGGAAAAGAAGGACAAGTAATAGATGTGTATATACCAAAGATATAAAAACAAGGAGGTATTTAATGGATAGTGCAATTTGGGTAGCAATAATAGGTTTATTAGGGAGTTTTATTACAGTAGGGGGAACAATAGTAGTTGCTATTATTTCTAAAAATACAAATAAAAAAATAACTAAAATAGAAGATGTAAAAACTGAAATTTTGCAAGAAATTGAAAAAAATAGAAATGGATATGAAAAAGAAATTGGTAATCATATTTTAGAAAATGATAAAACCTATTTAACAGACTTTTTGTCTGATGTAGAGGCACATGAACCAAAGTCAGAGATGCAAATAAGACGTGCTTATGAAATAAAAAAAGAATACAATTCTTTAGGCGGAGACAGTTACGTTGATGATAAGTGGGACGAGCTTGTAAGAAAAGGAATTTTAAAAGAGAGGAGGCAAGAAATATGAAACAAGCATGGAGTGATTTAAAAAGTTTTGTAACAATTGCTTATACTTTTACGATTATAGCTTTAGTTTTAATTATTGCAATAAAAGGAAATTGGGATATATTCCAAATTGTTTTTACTTTGTTTTCTAATATAACAACTGGAGTATATACTTATTTTTTTACAAAGAAAAAAGCTAGTAAGGAGGAATAGCAATGATAAAAGAATTATTAGATGTAGCAAGAAGAGAAATAGGCTATAAAGAAGGAAAAAATAACGATACTAAATATGGCAAATGGTATGGATTAAATTATAATAGTTGGTGTGCAATGTTTGTAAGTTGGTGTGTTAATCAGGCTAAAATTAGTACAAGCATAGTGCCTAAATTTGCAAGTTGCTCTCAAGGTGTAAAGTTATTTAAAGAGAAAAATCAATTTAAAGATAGTAAATATAC
>CANRGE010000073.1 GCA_947630065.1 uncultured Clostridia bacterium | reverse complement strand
AAATTAAGATTGAGTGGAATCTTGATTTATAAAATATAGCCTATAAAATAATAAAAAATATAGTTTCTGGGTTAATCCTATACCAGCCACGGCGGAAGTGATCCTGGCACATCTAGTAATGGTATAGTTGAAAAAGATTATACATTAAAAATAAGTAAATATTTAAAAAATAGATTTGATGATTTGGGAATAGAAAGTTCATTAACCAGAAACGGAGATGAAACTTTAGGGCCTAAAGATAGACCTAATCGTGTTCAAAGCTTTTATGGAAAAGGTAATGATGTAATAGTATTATCTAATCACATAAATGCCGGAGGTGCTGCATATGCGGAATGTAGCCCTTAAATAAGTAAAAATTTTGAATTATAAAAAATTATACTTTTTTATGATATAATAATGATGAGTGTGTGAAAAGTTTTAATAAAAGTAGGTGATTGAATGGTAGATTTAACAAAAAAAATTATTGAATTTAACGAGGAAAGAGATTGGGATCAATTCCATTCTCCCGAAAATTTAGCTAAAAGTATTTCTATTGAAGCTGGAGAATTATTAGAGTGTTTTCAGTGGAATAATGAATATGATATTGAAGAAGTAAAAGAGGAATTAGCAGATGTAATCAATTATTGTTTATTAATGGCTGATAAAATAGGTGTAGATCCTAAAAAGATAGTTTTGGAGAAGATGGAAAAAACAGCTAAAAAATATCCTATTGAAAAATCAAAGGGGAAAAGTACTAAATACAATAAACTATAGAAGGGAATGCGTTATGAATGATGAGATTAATATAATAAATAAAATACTTAATAATTTTTCAAAAAAAACAGTTAGCAAAGCAAAAAATTATATGAGTTTTAGGGAAGTAGTAAAATGTGCTAATAGTATAAAAGATGCCGCAAAAAATTTTAAAAATTTAAATTTAGATGAAAAAAAGGCAGCAGCGATTTTGTTATCAAAAGAATTTTTTGATAATTCCAAAAAAGGTGATTGAAATGTTAGTATATGAAGGAATAAAATCAGAATTTATTAATGATGTAGATTTAGGAATTATTGCTGATAAAATTAGAAATAAATATATTGAAGTTATTAAGAGAAGACCTAGTGCACCTGAATTTAATTCGTGGAAAAATTCTATGCAATATATGAGAGGAGTTTTAAGTGATAATGAAATACCTAATAATACAGGTATAGCTATTGAATATAATATTCCTCCAACAGGATGTAGAATTGATTTTATGATGTCTGGATATCATAATTCTAAATCTAATGTTGTAATTGTTGAGTTAAAGCAATGGGATAAATGTACTGAAGTAGGAGAAATGGATGGTATTTATAAAGTAAATACTTATACTGGTGGTGGATTAAGAGATGTTAATCACCCTTCTTATCAAGCTATGACCTATGCTAATCTTATAAGAGATTATAATGAATCAGTGCAATTAAAAGATATTAATGTTATTCCTTGTGCTTATTTACATAATTATTATTTTGACTATGATGATACTTTATTATCAAGCAGCTATAAAGAATATACGGATGCTGCTCCTTTATTTGGGCATAATGATGTTTTAAAATTAAGAAATTTTATTAAAAGATATATTGAAGATGGTGATGATGGAAATATTCTTTATGAAATAGATCATGGTAGAATTAGGCCATCTAAAATGTTACAAGATTCCTTAAAAAATATGTTAAAAGGTAATAGAGAATTTTATATGATTGATAATCAAAAAATAGCGTATGAATATGCATTGAAAAATGCCATTGATACGGTTGCTTCTAATGACAAAAATGTAATGATAGTTAGAGGTGGACCAGGAACAGGTAAATCAGTTCTTGCAGTTAACTTGCTAGTTGAATTAAATAATAGAAATATGACATGTTTTTATGTAACAAAAAATGCAGCACCTAGAAATGTATATTCTTCCAAATTAAGAGGAGATTATACACAAACTTATATTAATCATTTATTTCAAAGTTCTGGAAATTTTATAAATGAAGAAAGAAATAAATTAGATTGTTTAATTGTTGATGAAGCTCATAGGTTAAATGCTAAATCTGGAATGTTTCAGAATAAAGGAGAGAATCAAATAAAAGAAATTATAAATACAGCTAAGTTTTCAATATTTTTTATAGATGAAAATCAGAAGGTAACATTAAAAGATATTGGTAGTGAAGATTTGATTAAGAAATATGCTAAAGATTTAGGGGCAGGAATTTATACTTTTGATTTAGATAGTCAATTTAGATGCAATGGATCCGATGGCTATATAGCTTGGCTAGATAGAATATTGGATATAAAAGATACTGCCAATTTTGATATGAATGGATTTGATTATGATTTCAGAGTTTTAGATAATCCAAATGATGTAAGAAAATTAATTGAAGAAAAAAATAAAAGAAATAATAAAGCAAGAATAGTGGCGGGCTATTGCTGGAATTGGATTAATGATGGAAATTCAAAAAATGATTCAACTATTCATGATATAGTTATTGATGATTTTGAAATGAGTTGGAATTTGGGCAATTCCCAAACTTGGGCAATTGATTCAGAATCTGTTAATGAGGTTGGTTGCATTCATACTTGTCAGGGATTAGAATTTGATTATGTAGGAGTCATTATAGGTAATGATTTGAGATATGAAGATGGCCATATAGTGACAGATTATAATAAGCGTGCAAAGACTGATACATCATTAAATGGTATTAAAAAAATTGCTCAAGAACAAGGGCAGGAAGAAGCAAATAAAATAGCAGATAATATTATCAAAAATACATATAGAACATTAATGACTAGAGGAATGAAAGGTTGTTATGTTTATTGTGTGGATGCGAATCTTTCAAATTATTTAAAAAACACTATAAAAAATGATGCAATATAAAAATATGTTATAATACATCTTTTTTTGCTTAATAGATTCATTTTTATCTATCATATGATACAATTATATTATATCTTAGAAATTATTCATTTTTTAGAAAGGCAGTAATCAGTATGTCTAGAATATCACCAGAAAAAGAAATTTCATATATTTCTAAAGTAATTGATAAAAATATTTATTATTATGATACTGTTTTAAAAGATAAGGGATTTTTATCTGAAAATATTTTATCTCAACTAAGAAATTTAGTAGAGGATGTAGCTATCTTAATTAACAATAAAAGCAATGGTTTGAATTTAGATTCAAGTTATTTTAATGTAGGTCAATCTATGGTATATGTTAAAAGTAAAAAAAATTATAAATTTTTGTATGAATTTCATAAATATTTACAAGGAACTGCATCCCACTATACACCTAATGAGGATGGTGCAGAAAGATTAGTTTCTTATTATTTTAGATATTTGTGTTTAATAAAGAAAACATTAAAAGATGAGTATGATATAGATATTATTAATAACATAGATTTATTTCCAATATATGATGATAAGTCTATGAAAGAAAATTATGATATAATTTGTGAAAAAATTGAAAGCATTAATATAGAAAACAGAAAGGCCATTGAGGGAAAATTTTATGTAGAAAAATGTAATACTATTTTTTCAAAAGGAAATATATATTATGAATTAACATTATCTAAAGCAACAGACTATAATAATAAATTTGAAAGGCTAACTTTTTATTCAAAGGTATATATTCCTGATAATTATTCTGTTAATATTTATTCTGTTGATGATGAAGTTGAATTGAATGTTGGTATAGTTAAAATTAAAGTAATTACAAACTACAAAATTGCAATTAGAGTTTGTGAGTTACAAAATCTGTTTAAGATATTTGGAACTACTAAAAGCTTTAATGATAAATATAAAGAATATCAAAATCTTATGAAACTTTTAACTGAAAATGAATGTACTATTAAGGATGTTTTATGTTCTGATGAAGAAGATTATAATAAGTATATTGAATTTGTTAAAAACGGAGCGGATAATCATTTTATCACGGATATGTTTGAAAAAATGAGATTTATAATTATACATAATAAACCTGCTCATAATATATTAAGATATTTAACAACAAAGATGGTCAATACCATAATTAGATTACAATTGTCAGATGTGGTACACCCTCATCTTAGCAATTTGTTTATTCATAAAAAATGTGGAATGTTTGAAGCTATGCCGTATGCTATGTCTTTACATAAACATAACCCTAGATTTAGTGATTTGATAAATGCTATCGATATTGAAGGAAGAGATGATGAATTACTTTATTCCTTTGTAAGGAATAATACTGAAAGGTATGATCAGTTATATACTCCTTTAGATGAAATTGATTATTTTGATGATATTCCAAATCTTGTAAGTGTTTTTAATAACAAGATGCTTTCTAGAATCAGTGATAGCAATAGTATTTTAATGATAGAAAACGGATTTCTATATATAAAAGAATACGAAATAAATTCTATAAAAATAATTAAAGAATTAGAGAAGTATTCAAATGAAATAAATTTTGACTTAAATACAATTGTTAAGTTTTATTTAGATGTTGTTGGGGTAGAAGATGTTTCAGAAGATAAAATTACTATTTTAAATGATATATTCACAAGAGGTTCTTTAGCTCTTATTTATGGACCTGCTGGAACTGGAAAAACAAAAATGATAGAGTTGTTATCAAGTGCTTTTAATGATTATGATAAATGTGTGTTATCTAATACCAATACATCAGTTACAAACTTAGATAGTAGATTAAAGGGAATTGACAATTTGGGAATAACAACGATATCTAATTTTATCAAAAATTATAATACTGGTTGTGACATTTTAATTATTGATGAATGTAGTATGATTTCTAATAATGACATGATTAAAGTGCTAAAAAAATTCAGCTATAAAGCAATTATACTTGTAGGAGATATATATCAAATTGAGTCAATTGAATATGGTAATTGGTTTCAAGTTTGTAGTAGATATTTTGATAAAGATGTTTCATATGAATTAGAAATGATTCATAGAACATCAGATGATGATTTATTGTTACTTTGGGATTGCGTTAGAAATAACGATGAAAGAGCAATTAATATTATGTCAAATAAAGAATATTCAGAAGATCTTTCTAAAGAAATTTTTAATCGAACTTCAGACGAAGAAATAATATTATGCCTAAATTATGATGGTATGTATGGAATAAATAATATTAATAGAGTAATGCAAAATTCAAATAAAAATCAAGAGTATATTTTTGGAGTTGATGTATTTAAAGTAGATGATCCCATCTTATTTAATGATTGCCCAAGATTTTCTGGCTTTGTGCATAATAATTTGAAAGGTGTTATCAGAAACATAGAAAAGGATGAAGAAGATATGATTTTTTCAATTGAAGTCGATTCTGATTCTATTGATGAATTTTCGAAACCAACAGATATTCAATTGATAGAAAGTGATAAAGTCGGCAAAGTAATTCTTAAATTTAAAGTAAATAAATATAAAGATAGAGATGATGATGAAAATAAATTTGATCATATTATTCCTTTTAATTTATCGTATGCAATTTCTATCCATAAAGCTCAGGGATTAGAGTATGATAGTGTAAAAGTTGTAATTACTTCAAATATTGAAGATAGAATTACAAAAAATATTTTTTATACTGCTATTACTAGAGCAAAAAAGAAATTAAAAGTTTATTGGAATTCTGATAGCCAAATAAAAATATTTGAGAGATTTAAAAAAAGAGAGAGTAAAAGAGATTTGGCAATATTAAATCAAAAAATCAAAAATTTATAAAAAAAAGCATATATAGCTACGTAAACTATATATGCTTTTTATATTGTCTATACAATTTCTACACACCACTTTAGTTAAACTGTTTATACTAAAAAATGTTGATTTTACTGGATGTTTGTAGGTATGAGTAACTCGACTTTGGGGTTCTTAAAGAGAAAACGCCAAAACTGATTAGTTTATTTAAAAATATAAAATAACACCCTAAAACATACCTTTAAATAGGAGGTATGTTTTTTATGTCAATAAATAAACAATTAAAAATTAAAAATGAATACTTTAGTGATAATGATTTTCAAGATATTATATATAATTATTTAATTAAAATGTTTAATATTCCCAATAATTATTTTGAATTATTTTAAAAATGTGATATAAATATAATGTCTTGGAGAACATTTTATATGAACTAAATGGATAGGAGGAATATGTA
>CANRGE010000072.1 GCA_947630065.1 uncultured Clostridia bacterium | reverse complement strand
ATGCTGTGATGATACCAGAATCCAAATGGTATAAGATAGCGTCTTATACAATCCAAAATATCTTACATAGTGTTTATAGTGAGGAGCAACAAATGAATTTAATAGAAAGATATAAAAAAGAAATATGTATAAATTGTATAAATCCGAATTGCACTAACAATATAAAAGAAACAAAATATCAGGAAGTATCAGCTGAACAGATAAGTACAACAACAGTAGTAAAATGTGGTGGATTTATGGTAAAAAATAAAAGAGAATCAAAACCATTAAGTTTTGGAGGTAATATATATGTCAAGAAAATGGACTAAACAAAGTGCAGAAGAATATATCAAGAAAGCTAAGGAAAAAGGCTTAACATACTGGAGTGCTGTAGATTATTTAAAGCATCATAAGACAATGGGTGCAATTTTATAAAGTAGGTGAAAGAGGTGGCAAAATCAAAATGGGAACTAATCGAAAATAAACTGACATTGATAGAAGGATGGGCAAGAGATGGATTAACAGATGAACAAATTGCTAAAAATCTTGGAATAAGTAAGACAACACTATATAAATATAAAAATGAACATTCTGAACTTTTTGAACTCCTTAAAAAAGCAAAAGAAGTTGTTGATTACGAAGTAGAAAATGCATTATTAAAAAGGGCATTAGGTTATGAATATGAAGAAAAGACTTATGAAATGAAATATGATGAAAAAACAGGCAAGTCAGAAGAAAAATTAACCAAAAGAGTAACAAAACAAGTAGCACCTGATACAACAGCACAAATATATTGGCTTAATAATAGGAAACCAAAAAATTGGAGAAATAAACAGGATATTGATTTATCAAATAACGGAATGTCACTTACTGATGCAATACAAAAAGCTTATGAACAAAGAGCAGGTGATAAATAATGTTATCTGCAGATGCAATACTATATTATAAAGATAGACCAGTAGAATTTGTAACAGATATAATAAAAGCAGTTCCAGATGATAATCAGGCTGATATATTAAATAGAGTTGCCAACAATAGAATGACTTCAATAAGAAGTGGACATGGAATTGGAAAATCAACAGCATTAAGTTGGCTTATTATATGGTTTATGTGTACGAGACCATTTCCTAAAATACCTTGCACAGCACCTACTAAACATCAATTATATGATATATTATGGGCCGAAATAGCAAAGTGGCTTAATCCTACATTAAGAACAGAAATAGAGTGGACACAAGAAAAACTATATATGAAAGCATATCCTGAAAATTGGTTTGCAGTACCAAGAACTGCGACTCAACCAGATGCATTACAAGGATTTCATGCAGACCATTTGCTATATATTATAGATGAAGCATCAGGTGTAAAAGATGCAGTATTTGAACCAGTCTTACGGTTCATTATCCACACAAGATGCAAGACTAATAATGATGGGAAACCCTACACAACTTAGTGGGTTCTTTTTTGATAGCCATAATAAAAATAGAGACAAATACAGTACAGCAAAAATATCAGGAGAGAACTCAAAAAGAGTTGCTAGACAATTTATTCAAGATATTATAGATATGTACGGATTAGATAGTGATGTATACAGAGTTCGTGTTGCTGGAGAATTTCCAAAAGCAATGCCAGATAGTTTCATTCAATTAGATTGGGTAGAAAATTGCAGTAAAAATAAAATATCACGAACATATCCAATATTAAGAATAGATGTAGGTGTCGATGTAGCTAGATATGGCGATGATGAAACTGTTATAAATATATTGTTTGATAAGAAATATCAACAGCCGTTTAATATATTACATCATAATGATACAATGGAAGTAACGGGAAATGTAGTACAAGTAGTAGAAAAGTTAAGAAGTAAATACATAGGAATACCAATACATATAAAAATAGATTGCGATGGTCTAGGCGCTGGAGTTTATGATAGATTAAAAGAAATAAAACAACAAAAAAGTTGGAATATTGTTAAACTATATGAATGTCACTTTGGTGGAGCAGGAGGAAAAAATAAGAATAATGATCCAGTAGAATTTAGTAATTCAACAGGCAAAATGTGGGGATTGTTAAGAGAAAAATTAAAAAACAACGATATAGAATTGATATATGATGATAAGCAAATAACTCAATTAAGTAACAGAAAATATAGAGTAAATTCGGATGGACAAATAGAACTAGAAAGAAAAGAAGAAATGAAAAAAAGAGGACTAACTTCTCCAGATAGAGGAGATGCATTAGTTCTTTCTTTATATGAACCAATAATAAACAAAGTAAGTTTAGGTTATAACAAGATTATTTAGGAGGAAATACAATGATACAATGGAATAAAGAAACATTAGAAAATCCTGATAGTGTTGCGCAAATATTGTCACTAGCAGATACGGAATGGAATAATAGAAAAAAACTTTATGAAAGAATAAGAAGAAAGACATCTAATTCTGAAATAGTTAGCGAAGATGATAAAAATATAAAAGTTGGATTTGAAAATTATATTACTTCAATGACAACTGGGTATTTTGCTGGAAAAGCACCCGTATATGATGTTGAAAAAATATCTGACCCTAATAAGTTGAAAATTATAAAAAAATTATTAAATAAAATATTCAAATTAGATGATAAACAAGATGAAGAATTAAAAGTATTAATAGATTATATTAGTAAATATAATGATGATGCAACAGAATTTTTTGATTTAGCTTTTGATTATTTTGGCATGAGAGCTTGCTATGAGATATTATATGAGAATGATGATAATGAGATTATATATGCTAAACAAAGTGCATTGAATACAATAGGAATATTTGATTATTCAACGCCAGTAAATCAAATAGGACAATTAAGAAAATGGACAGAAAAAGATAAAAATAATTCAGATATAACAATAGTAGAACTTACAACAATAAATGGAAAAAAATATTATTCACCAACACCAAACAAAACAACAAAAGAATTAACAGAAAGAAATAAAGCGGGTAAATGGTCAATGCTTCCTTGCATAGCGATAGAAAATGAAATGGGATTATCAATTTTTGAATTGGTAATCTCTTTAATTTGTGCTTATGAAAGAGTAATACAAAATAGTAGAAACACATTTCAATATAACGATGAAGCAAAATTAAAAATAACGGGATATGAACCTGATGAAGACTCTCTAATTCAAGAAGTTGACGAAAAAGGAACACCCGTAGTGGATGAAAAAGGAAATCCTAAAATGATAGAGAATCCTTTAAGAAAACAATTTGATGAAACATTACTAAAGGCAAAAGTGTTTTACACTCCTGACAATTCGGGCGATATTGCTTGGGTAGAAAAGACAGTTCAAGATACTGCATTGCAAAATCATAAAAAGACATTAATTGATTTAATTGCAATGATAAGCGGTGTCCCTAATATAACGGATTTAGGATTTACAACAGCAGATAATGCAAGTGCCTTAGATAGAAAATTCTTTGCATTAGAGCAAATGATTACCCAAGCAGATAAACAATTTAAAAAGGCAATTTTGAGAAGATGGGAAACAATTATAGATAGAATTAATAAAAGAAAGCATAAAAATTATGATTTTAGAAGCATTAAGATAGATTTACAAAGAAATTTACCAACAGACAAAGGAACAGAAACAGACAGAGCATTAAAATTAAGAGGATTATTAAGTGATGAAAGCGTAATAGACATGCTTCCAGATGATTTAGATGCAATTTCAGAGCTAGAAAAAGTAGATAAACAGAATCAAGACAATATAGAAAAAAATATTCAAAACATGGCTAAAATGGGACAAGATATAAGTAATGTTGCATTAAATACAAGACAAGATAATCCAAACAAAAAATTCGAGCAAGATGATGAAATAAAGAAAGAAAATGTAAAACAAACAGATACAGTAACTAAAAAAGAAGAAAAGTAGGTGTTGTAAATGGAAAAGGTAATAGAACAAAAAGTAGATTCAATTGTTTCGACAATAAAAAAAGGAAATAAGATAAGCACATTAATTCAAAAACAAGATGATAATAGAATACATTTTATTAATGAAGTAGAAGAAAAAGTAGGAAATAAAACAGTAATACAAAGAAAAGAAGTTATTTTTAATTTTTAGAGAGGTGTTGTAAATGAATAATTGGCAATACCACGATGCTAAAATGCATGAATTAAAAAAAGTATATAATCGTATCAGTAAACAAACACAAAATGAATTACAAAACATATTTGATAGTTATAAAATAGACTTTGAGTACCTTTATAATATAGCTGATAATAAAACATTAAATAGGATAAAAACTAAAATAGAAGAATGGAAAGATAAAGGCTTATTAACTGGCTATTTTGGAATGTTAGCTAATAATATCTATAAAAGAACAAGAGTAAAGAATAGTGAAATATTGGAATTACTCATATATGGTGCTTACATAGAAGAACAAAACAAACTAGAAGAAACAGAATTAAATATATTCAAAAATGTAGCAAACTATTATTATCAGCAAGGACAAATAGAAGTCAATAATACATTACCTAAAAAGAAAAGAAAATTAATATCTGTAATACCAGATGCTATTTTTTTAGCCTTACTAGATACGCCAAATGCTAAGGGATATGTATGGAATGAATATTTAGAATCTATTATAAAATATAATGCAGACCAAATATATAGACAAGCCACGATTGATTTACAGCAACAAAAAGAATTAGATATAACAAATGACATATATCAAAATTTAATTAAGCGACAAAACAATTCTAGGCTTAATGTAAATAGAGATACAATATCAGGAGATGTAGATTTAACTTTAATAGGAATAAATAATCAAGCTAAATTAGAGGGCATATATAGTTTTGATGATAAAGCAGAAGTAGAATTTATTTCAATAGAAGATGAAAAAAGAACAGAAATGTGTAAAAGTTTACACGGACAAAGATTTAAAGTTCATGATTGGAATGAATTTAAAAGATACAGTAAAACTAATGATAGTTTAGTTAAGTATAGATGCTATGGATTAATAGTAGGGCTTAACTGTCCACCTATTAATGACGGATTTCATTGGTGTAGAAGTTATATTGCTTATTTGCCACCAGTTGAAAAAGAAGAAAAAACAGAGTATAATATACCTAATTATTTAAGAACGAAAATAGCAAAGAATTATAAAAATGTTTTAGATGATTTGAAAGTAATACAAAAAGAGTATGATATGTTACCTCAAAATGTAAAAGATAGATTAGAAAAGGAAAATGTAACAATTGTATTAAATGATAACAGTAAAACTTCTGGTTACAATCCTAAGACAAAAGAAATAATATTGCTTCCTGATTTAGAAGAGGGAGAGTTTATTCACGAAATAGGTCATGCATTATATTATAATTTAAAGGTGTCAAAATATAATAGTTATCAAAATATAATAAATAATATTATAAATGGCAGTATAATAAAAGAATATACAGAAAGAGTAAGACCGTATTATGGATTAGAAACAAAATACAATGTAGCTAGTAATTATCAAACTTTTTTAGGATATGATAAACTCACGGCACAATTAAAGTTTGCAAATAAAGAGCTTATAGAAGTAATGAGTGAAGCATATAGGGAATATTATTTTGGTAAAAATCAAAGCAAGGAATTAAATGATTTAGTAGAAGAGGTGGAAGACAATGCTTAGCAAGAAAGAAGAAAATATAAAAAAGAAAATATTAACAGAAACAAATCAAGAGAAGATAATTAAAATATATGAAAAAGAAAATATATCAATGAATATATTAAATGACAAAGACATTCAGGGGCATCTTGCAAAATACATTACAATTAAAGAACCAGAAGATTCAGGACATATATATATAAGAAAAAAAGCTACTAAAGATTACTTGAAATATGCTAACAAAATAATAAAAAATCAAGCACTTACTAATAAGTAGGTGCTTTTATTATGGAAAGAGGATGAAAGAATGAAAGAAATTTTAAGGCCGATAGGTAAAAAAGATTGTAACAAATCCATAAAAGCAATTGGACAAGAATTAATAAAACGAGCAGATGATATAACAAATGATATAGCAAGAGTTAATACAATAACAATAAATGCGGTAATAAGACCCGATGAAATAGTAAATTTTGATATTATCAAAAACTATACAGCAGAATTTGAAGATAAGGAGGAATAGATATGGCAGTACAAATAACAGGTATAATTTGTGGTACTATAATAGTATTAGCAATAATAGGACAGTTTGGAAATGGTAAAGACAAAAATAAATAAGTTATTAAAATTTTATAATTATAAATCAAAGACGTAGACATACGTCTTATTTTTATGCCGTTTTATCGATAGTTAGGCTTTATAAAATAAACGAAATATCTAAGTAGCAACTTTAGGCAGAGAACTAAAGGGGCAAGGAGGAATAAATGGACGGAGAAAATCAAAATCCAGATAATGCTAA
>CANRGE010000071.1 GCA_947630065.1 uncultured Clostridia bacterium | reverse complement strand
AGATATTTTGTTTTCGTTCAAAAATATTATATCACTAGGAGTTTGAGGTTTCAATTTTCATTTAAGTTAACAGATTGCGAAAAATTTTAAGGAGAAAAAAATGGAACAAATATTAGATAAAATTAATAGTACAGAAGATTTGAAACATTTGAATTTAGTAGAAAAAAAACAATTATCTGATGAAATACGAAAAAAAATTATAGATGTAGTATCAAATAATGGGGGACATCTTGCATCAAATTTAGGAACAGTAGAATTAACTATTGCTCTACATAGTGTTTTTGACACACCAAAAGATACTATAGTATGGGATGTAGGACACCAAACATATACACATAAAATACTAACAGGAAGAAAAGATGAATTTTGTAATATAAGAAAAAAAGGTGGAATCTCTGGATTTCCTAAAATAGAGGAATCTGAATATGACAGTTTTAATACAGGACATAGTAGTACATCTATCTCAGCAGCATTAGGAATTGCAAGAGCAAAGAAAATAAAAAATGATAATACAAATGTAATTGCAGTAATTGGTGATGGAGCATTAACAGGAGGAATGGCACTAGAAGCATTAAATGATGCAGGAAGTAGTAACACGAAACTTATAGTGATACTAAATGATAATGAAATGAGTATATCAAAAAATGTTGGAGGAATTTCATTATTTTTAGCAAAACTAAGAACAAGAAAAATATATACATCTTCTAATTTAAAAATAAAACAATTAGTTAGAAAAATACCTAATGTTGGAGAAAAAATAATTCAAGCAGTAAGAAAAATAAAACATAGTATAAAAAACTTATTTATAACAAATATGTTATTTGAAGATTTAGGTTTTAAATATTATGGTCCTATAGATGGGCATGATATAGATAAAATGGAGGGAATTTTCAAACTTGCACAAAAAGTGGAAGGACCTGTTTTAATACATGTAGTTACTAAAAAAGGTAAAGGATATATACCAGCAGAAGAAAATCCATCTAAATTTCATGGAGTAAGTTCATTTAATAAAGAAACAGGAGAAGCAAAAGCCAAAAAAGGAGCAGATTATTCAAAAACATTTGGAACTAAGTTAGTGGAACTTGCAAGAAAAAATAACGATATTGTAGCAATTACAGCAGCAATGAGAGATGGAACAGGATTAGATGAATTTTCTAAAGAATTTCCAGATAGATTTTTTGATGTAGGAATAGCAGAACAACATGCTGTATGTTTTGCAGCAGGATTAGCAAAAGCAGGATTAACTCCGGTAATACCAATATATTCATCTTTCTACCAAAGAGCATATGATCAAATGATTCATGATGTTTGTATGCAAAATTTACCAGTTGTTATGTGTTCTGATAGAGCAGGAATTGTAGGACAAGATGGAGAAACACATCAAGGAATACTAGATTTATCTTTTACTAATATAATACCTAATTTAACAGTAATGGCTCCAAAAGATTTTAAAGAATTAGAAGATATGTTAGAATTTGCTGTAAATTTAAAAAAGCCAGTATTTATAAGATACCCTAGAGGAAAAGAAGAGAACATATTTAAACAACATGATAAAATTGAACTTGGAAAAGTTGAAACTCTAAAATTAGGAAAAGATATTACAATAATAGCAATAGGAAAAATGGTAGCAAGAGCTTATGAAATAGCAAATGAACTAGAAAAAGAAGGCATACAAATAGAAGTTATAAATGCAAGATTCTTAAAACCATTAGATAAAAATAATATTGTCCAATCAATTAATAAAACCAAAAATGTAATAACAATTGAAGATAACATTATAAAAGGTGGTTTAGGAGATACAATAAAAAGTTTAATAATAGATTATAATTTAGAAAATGTCAAAATAAAATGTTTTGGCTATCCAGAAGAATATATAAAGCATGCAACAGTTGATGAAATAGAAGAAGATTATGGACTTACTAAAAAATATATTATGCAATATATAAAGGAACACTTCGAAAGGTAAAAATATGAATAAACAAGAAATTTTGAATAAATACAGCAAAGAAGATGATAAATTATTAATTGCTAAAGTTTTAGATAAAGTAGAATATACAATTAATAAAAATAAAATATCATATACAGACTTTTTAGATTTAAGGCAAATTAATATTGTAGAAAAAATGCTAAATAGAATTAAAGTCACAAATTATAAATTTTTTGGAGGTTTACAAGAAGAAGCGGAAAGAAAAATAATAATTTTCATACCTGAAAATTTAGATGAAAGTGCAGTTGAGAAAAATTATAATGAAATATTAAGTATTATAAGAATAACCTTACCAAATGAACTAATAGGAAAATACGAACATAGAGACTATTTAGGCGGATTAATGAAATTGGGGTTAAAAAGAGAAAAAATAGGAGATATAATTGTATATAGTGAAGGAGCTGATATATTAGTATTAAATGAAATTACTAAATTTTGTTTAATAAATATTCAAGAACTTACCAGATTTAGTAAATCTAAAATTGAATTAAAAAAAGTAGAAGATATTAAAAAAGTAGATAAACAAAAGCAAGAAATAAAAATAACTGTATCATCTATGCGCTTAGATAATATAGTTTCAGAACTTGCCAATACATCTAGAGCAAAAGCAGTACAAATTATAAATGAAGGAAGAATATTTGTAAATTTTGAAAATGAATATAAAGTATCAAAAATATTGAATATAGGAGATATAATAACAATAAGAGGAAAAGGAAGGTTTAAATTAATAGAGTTAGTGGGAAATACTAAAAAACAAAAATGTGTAATTAAGGTAGAAAAATATATATAGCTTTACTAAAAAATAAAAAAATGATATAATTGTATGCATAAATAGTGGTATTAATAAGAGAGAATTCAATTATTAAGGAGGAAAAACATATGCTAATAAAATTAATATTAAGCATATTTGCAACAATTGGTAGTGCTATACTTTTATTTTCTGATGCATATTATTTATCAATTATATTTAACCAAAAAGAAAAATTTGTGGATTTTGTAAGACCATATTTACCAAAACAAATTCGGCAAATTAGGATTGAAGTATTATTAATAAGATTGTTAATAATTAGTTTTATATTATTTCTTATATCAGGTACGATTGTGGATAATAACAGTGTTTACGATATAATAATGATTGTAAGCGTAGTAATCCCATCAATTAGTATGTTTAAGAGATAATAACACAGAATAAAATACCACTATCAACCAAAAAAGAGATTTTATATTTATATAAAGTCTCTTTTTTAGAATAAATATAGGAATACTAACTTTAGTACTTGCAAAATGTAAAAAAAGTGATATAATATACTAGCTATTTATAAATTGAAAGGATGAAAAAAATGAGTATAAAAATTGAAAAAACTGAAAACAAAGACGAATTAAAACTTGAATTTACAATTGAAGCTGCAAAATTTGATGAAGGGATAAAAAAAGTATATTCAAAAAGTGCAAAATATTTTAATATACCAGGATTTAGAAAAGGTAAAGCACCTATGAACATAGTTGAAAGATACTACGGAAAAGAAATATTTTATGAAGATGCTTTTAACGAAGTAGTACCAGAAGAATATGAAAGAGAATTAAAAGAAAATAATATAGAAGCTGTAAGTCGTCCAGATATTGATGTTAAACAAATAGGAAAAGGACAAGACTTAATATTCACAGCAATAGTTCAAACTAAACCAGAAGTAAAACTTGGTAAGTATAAAGGTATAGAAATAAAGAAAATAGAGTATAATGTAACAGATGAAGATATAAATCATGAATTAGGACATATGCAAGAAAAAAATGCTAGAATAATTACTGTAGAAGATAGACCAGTAGAAAATGGAGATATAACAGTAATTGACTTCGAAGGATTTGTAGATGGAAAAGCATTTGAAGGTGGAAAAGCACAAAATCATGAATTAACAATAGGAAGTAATACATTTATACCAGGATTTGAAGATCAAATCATAGGAATGAAAAAAGAAGAAGAAAAAGATATAAATGTAAAATTCCCAGAAGAATATTTTTCAGAAGAATTAAAAGGAAAAGATGCAACATTCAAAGTAAAATTACATGAAATAAAGAAAAAAGAATTACCTAAGCTAGATGATGAGTTTGCAAAAGATGCAAGCGAATTTGATACATTAAAAGAATTAAAAGCAAGTATAAAAGAAAAATTAGAAACAGAGAATGCAAATAGAGCAAAAGCTGAAACTGAAGATGAGGCTGTAAAAGCAGTTGCCGAAAATGTTACTTTAGATATTCCATCTGGAATGATAGAAACAGAAATAGATAACATGACAAAAGAAATTGAACAAAGATTAAGTTATCAAGGAATGAAATTAGAACAATATTTACAATATATTGGAAAAACAGAAGAAGAATTCAGAAAAGACTATGAAGAACAAGCTAAAACTTCTATAAAAAATAGATTAGTATTAGAAGCTATAATAAAAGAAGAAAAAATAGAAGCGGATGAAAAAACAGTAGAAGAAAAATTAAAACAAATGGCTGAAATATACGGAAAAACTCAAGAAGAGTTAAAAGCAAATAAAGAATTAGTAAACTACATAGAAGCATCTATAAAAAATGAAAAAGCTGTAGAATTCATAGTAAATAATGCAAAAATAAAATAATAATGGTGGTTGGAGTAAGAATTTTAAATCTGTTTATTTAAAAATTTTTATACTCTAACCTTTTAAAATATAAATTTTAAGGAGGAAAAAAAGTATGTTAGAAAAAAATAGTTTAGTACCTTATGTAATTGAACAAACAAATAAAGGAGAAAGGTCATATGATATATTCTCTAGATTATTAAAAGATAGAATAATATTTTTAGGTGAAGATGTAAATCCAACAACAGCAAGTTTAGTAATTGCACAATTATTATTCTTAGAATCAGAAGATCCAGATAAAGAAATATATTTATATATTAATTCACCAGGAGGATCAATTACTGACGGTATGGGTATAGTAGATACAATGAATTACATTAAATGCCCAGTTTCTACAATATGTATAGGAATGGCAGCTAGTATGGGAGCAGTTTTATTAGCATCAGGAGAAAAAGGCAAGAGATTTGCAACACCTAATGCAGAAATACTAATACATCAACCATTAATAGGTGGAAATGGAATATCAGGTCAAGCAACAGAAATAAAAATACATGCAGATCATATGGTAAAAACAAGAGAAAAATTAAATAAATTATTAAGCGAAAGAACAGGTCAATCTCTAGAAACAATTGAAAAAGATACAGAAAGAGATAATTATATGACAGCAGAAGAAGCTCTAAAATATGGATTAATAGATGGTATTATGACACACAGAAATTAAAAATAACCAAAACTTTGCCAAGATACTAGAAAGGAATGATTCAAAATGGCTAGGAGCCCAAGTAATATAAAATGTTCTTTTTGCGGAAAAACTCAAGATTCTGTAAAAAGAATTGTAGCAGGACCAGGAGTATATATATGTGACGAATGTATAGAATTATGCAAAAATATAATAGACGAAGAATATTATGAAGATGAAGAGATAGAGAATCAAAAAGAAGAAAAAGAACTAGCAAAACCAGCAGAAATTAAAAAGATACTAGACGAATATGTAATAGGTCAAGAAGAAGCTAAAAAAACTCTTGCTGTTGCTGTATATAATCATTATAAAAGAATAAATAATGAAGAAAAAATAGAAGATGTAGAAATTCAAAAAAGTAATGTATTATTATTAGGACCTACTGGTTGTGGAAAGACTCTTCTTGCACAAACTCTTGCAAAAATATTAAAAGTGCCATTTGCAATAGCAGATGCAACAACATTGACAGAAGCAGGGTACGTAGGGGAAGATGTAGAAAATATTTTATTAAAATTAATACAAGCAGCAGACTATGATATAAAACTTGCAGAAAAAGGTATTATATATATAGATGAAATAGATAAAATATCAAGAAAATCTGAAAACCCATCTATAACAAGAGATGTAAGTGGAGAAGGAGTACAACAAGCATTATTAAAAATTATTGAAGGAACAGTTGCAGCAGTTCCACCACAAGGAGGAAGAAAACATCCACATCAAGATTTTTTACAAATTAACACTGCAAATATTCTATTTATTTGTGGAGGAGCTTTTGAAGGCTTAGATAAAATAATAAATGAAAGAATAGGTAAAAAAACAATAGGATTTGGAGCAAAAATCGAAAGCAAAAAAGAAATGTCTCAAACAGCAATATATGAAGATTTATTACCACAAGATTTATTAAAATTTGGATTAATTCCAGAATTTGTAGGAAGATTACCTATAGTTGCTACATTAAAAGAATTAGATAGAGAATCTTTAATAAAAATTGTAACAGAGCCAAAAAATGCTTTAATAAAACAATATAAGAAATTAATAGAATTAGATGATGTAGAACTTGAATTTGAAGAAGAAGCTTTAAATTCAATAGTAAATAAAGCTATAGAAAGAAATACAGGAGCAAGAGGTTTACGTTCAATAATAGAAGATATAATGAGAGATGTAATGTTTGATATACCATCTAATCCAAAAATAGAAAAATGTATAATAACTAAAGAAACAGTAGAAGGTGGTAAGCCACCAAAATTAGTAATAAATGAAGATAAAAAAGAAAAAAAGCCTAATAACAAGAAAAAAGATTTACCTAGAACAAAGCAAGAAACAGCATAACTTGAACAAATCTCGCTTCGCGAGACCTTTTCTCTACATCTTAAAGATTGCTATCTAAATTCAAGGTCTCAAAGAAGCGTAAAGATTTGTTGACGCGAAAATTTACAAAGTAAATTTTCTGTG
>CANRGE010000070.1 GCA_947630065.1 uncultured Clostridia bacterium | reverse complement strand
ATTGGGAATGATAGGTTATGCAATTTAATTATATGATTTTTATATATTTTTGTTTCACATCATTGACACTACAACATTATTTAGTATTATATATTTATAAAAAATATTGTAAATATGTTTGTTTTATGTTATATTGTTATAAAATAGAGTGTTTTTATACACTCTATTTCCTTTATAAAATGACTTATTTAAGGAGGAATAACTGTGGATAAGCTAGTTATTACTGGAAAAACGCCTTTACATGGAGAAGTTACTATTAGTGGGGCTAAAAATGCAGCTGTTGCTATTTTACCTGCTAGTTTATTAATAAATGGATTTTGTACTATAGAAAACTTACCTAATATTAGTGATGTAAAACTTTCTTGTACAATTTTAGAAGCACTTGGTGCTAAAATAACTTGGATATCTGAACATGCTATTACTATTGATTCTAGAAATATTACAAGTACTTCTGCTCCTTTAGACTTAACAAGTAAGTTTAGAGCTTCTTATTATTTAATTGGTGCTCTACTTGGTAGATTTAAAAGTGCAGAAGTTGGTATGCCTGGTGGATGCAAACTTGGTGCTAGACCTATTGATCAACATATAAAAGGTTTTGAAGCTCTTGGTGCTACTGTAGATGTTATTCAAGGAAAAATTTCTGCAAAAGCTGATGATTTAGTTGGATCATCTATTTATATGGATATTGTTTCAGTTGGTGCAACTATTAATATAATGTTATCTGCTGTTTTAGCAAAAGGTACTACTGTTATAGAAAACGCAGCAAAAGAACCTCATATTGTTGATGTTGCTAACTTTTTAAATACTATGGGAGCTGATATTAGAGGTGCTGGTACAGATGTTATAAAAATTAATGGTGTAGAAAAATTAAATAGTGGTTTTACATATTCCGTAGTTCCTGACCAAATAGAAGCAGGTACTTTTATGTGTGCAGCAGTTGCATCTCGTGGTGATTTAATTATAAAAAACTGCATTACTAAACACTTAGACTGTATTAGTGCTAAATTAGTAGAAATGGGTGCAACTATAGAAGATTTAGGTGGAGATTGTCTACGAATATACTGTGATAAAAGACCTTCTAAAGCTACAGTAAAAACCTCTCCTTATCCAGGATTTCCTACAGATTTACAATCTCAAATTGGTGTTGTTTTATCTACTTCTGAAGGAACTAGTATTATTAATGAAAGTATTTGGGAATCTAGATTTCAATATACTGAAGAGTTAAATAAAATGGGAGCAAAAATAACTGCTCAAGGAAAAACAGCTATATTTGAAGGCGTTGATGAATTATATGGTGCTCCTGTTTATGCTTCTGATTTACGTGCTGGTGCAGCTCTTATAATTGCTGGTATTTGTGCAAATGGCACTACTGAAGTTTATAATTTAGAACATATAGATAGAGGTTATGAAAATATAGAAGAAAAATTTAGAAAAATTGGTGCAAAAATCGAAAGAATTTCTGAGTAACAAAAGTTTTTAAATAGCAAAGGATGAAAAAAATATGCTTAATTTTTGTAGTTTATACAGTGGAAGCACTGGAAATAGTTTATTTGTAGAAAGTAATAATACTAAAATTTTAATAGATGCAGGAGTAAGTTGTAAAAAAATAGTTGAAGCTTTAAATTCTATAAATGTTGAACCATCTTCTTTAGATGCTATATTAGTTACACATGAACATGCTGACCATATACAAAGTTTAGGTACTTTATCTAAAAAATTTGATATTCCTGTATTCGCTAATAAAAAAACTTGGGATGCTATGCCTTCTCAAAAAGATAAAATATCTTCTAATAATATAAAATTTTTTAATAGTAACGAAATGTTTGAAATAGAAGATTTAAAAATACATCCTTTTAGTATTCCTCATGATGCAATAGACCCTTGTGGTTTTAATATTTTTTGTGATGATAAGAAAATAAGTATAGCTACAGATATTGGTCATATGACTACTAATATTCTTTCTAATTTAGAAAATAGTAATTTTTTATTGTTAGAATCTAATTATGACCCTGAGGTTTTAAAATGTTGTTCATATCCATTTGCTCTAAAAAATAGAATTGCTGGTCCAAATGGTCATTTATCTAATAATTTAGCTGGAAAAACAATTTCTCATTTAATTAATTCTGGTTTAAAACAAGTTATGCTTGGTCACTTATCAAAAGAGAGTAATTTTCCAGAACTTGCTTATAATACAATACTTGAAGAATTGTATTTAAGTAATACACCTAAAGATAGTATTATTTTGGATGTTGCAAGTAGAATTGCTCCAAGCAAAGTGGTAAATATTTAATTTGGAGTGTTTTTATGATAAATATAAATGTAATTTGTATTGGAAAAATAAAAGAAAATTATTTACAATCTGCTATTAATGAATATAGTAAAAGATTATCAAAATATTGTAACTTAAAATTTATAGAATTGCCTGATGAAAAGCTCCCTTCAAAAATAAATCCTAGTATTATAAATGAAATAAAGCAAAGAGAATGTTTAAAAATAATTGAACATTTAAAGAAAGATAGTTACATAATTGCTTTGGATTTAAAAGGTAAAGAATATTCTTCTGAGGATTTTTCAAAGAAACTAGATGATATAGCTTTAAATTATAATAGTTCTATAACTTTTATAATTGGAGGAACTTTAGGACTTACAGAAGATGTTTTAAATTTATCACAAGAAAAGATTTGCTTTTCAAAAATGACTTTTCCTCATCAATTGATTCGTGTATTTTTATTAGAGCAATTATTTAGAGCTTTTAAAATAAGTAAAAATGAAACTTACCATTGGTAAGTTTTTTATATAATAGGAAAGTTCTACTTTCCTATTATATAAAAAATAACATTGCACAGAAAATTTACTTTGTAAATTTTCGCGTCAACAAATCTTTACGCTTCTTTGAGACCTTGAAGTTAGATAGCAAACTTTAAGATGTAGAGAAAAGGTCTCGTGAAGCGAGATTTGTTATATTGCTTTTGCTAATTCCAATTCTTCTTTTGATATATTAAAATTTTGTCCATTATTTTTTATTAATAAATGTAAATTTTCAATTTCTCTAACTTTTTTTAATGTATTTTCAATTGGTACTAATCCATTAATTCCTTCTTTTATTTTTTGATATTCTTTTTCCATACCTTCAAAGTTTTGTGCATTATAATATTGTGTCCAGTTTTTTGCATATTTTTCCATTTTCTCTATACCTCTTACTTGAGAAGTTAATGTATCTTCTATATTTTTTTCAATATTATTTATTAGCATATTTTTTCCACTTTTTATAGTATAGGCTACTGTTTTTGGTATTAATCTATTGGTATATGCAGAATTAACTGCTGTATCTATACCATTTGATATGGAATCTAATAATCCTCCTGTTTTTATTACATTTTGAATTTGTGATACATTTTCAAATTTTCCAGTAATTATACCTAAAGCACTTTTTCCTAAATCAGTTAAAACTTCTACAGATTTATCTATACCTTCTTTTAATCCATTTTTAAGTAATGTATCTTTTATTTCAATTACTTGATTTTCAATTAAATCAGGTAATATCCATCTTAATCCTACATCTAATGCTGAATTTATAGTTTTTCCTAGAGTTGTTTCAAAAAAATTATTTTGTTGTTTTTCTAATGAAATATTTTTTTCATTTTTGTTTTCTATTATATTTTCTAATTGCTCCATATTTTTCTCCTTTATTCTATTATTTCTTTTTCAAAATTGTCTGATTCTATTTTAGTTAATATATGTTCTTCTCCGACAAACATTAATGCTTCTCCTCTTTTTAAAGACTTTATTTCTATTTTTTCTTTTTCTGATAAATTTGTATATTGTGCTAGTATTTTTATATTTTCTTCTTCTAATGAAAAAAAGTTTTTTATACTTGAATTGTTTAATATACTTTTTCCATATGCTCCATTTTCTAAGCTAAATAAATCTGATATGTCTTGAGTTATTGCTACTGCACTTCCTCCATATTTTCTAATAGTTTTAAATATTTTATATATAAAACTTGCAACATTTTTATTAGATGTTACACCTATTAATCTCCAAATTTCATCTAAGTATATGGCTTTTTTATTTCCTCTATTAGCTTTAATTTTGTCCCAAAATAATTCAGTAAATACATACATTCCATATTGTAAATTTTCTTCTCCTAATTCATATACATCTGCTACTATTAATTTGTTTTTTAATTCCACGTTTGTATAATTATTAAAAAACTTTAGAGACCCTTTTACAAATGGTATTAATTTTATTCTAAAAATTTTTGTATTTTCATCTTTTTCTAAAATATTATAAAAATCTTCTAATTTTGGCATTTGATTGCTTGTTTTAAAATTTTTTATTTTCTCTTTATTTTTATATTTTATGTTATATAGTGTTTCATCATTAAATGTAATTCCCTTTTGTGCATAACATTCTATTAGCTTTTCTTCTATTATTGCTTTCTCTTCTTCATTCATTTCGCCAAATATTAGATTAAAAAATCCTATTAGTTTAGTTAATTTTGTTGCTAAATATCCTTTTTGTTTATCTTCTATTGATTCTTTTCTTATATCAAATACATTTATATATGTATTTGAGGTTGGTCCTATTTGTAACATTGTTCCATCTAAGTTTTTACATATATTTGTATATTCTCTATCTGGATCTATAACATATTGCTCTATACCTAATAATCTATTTCTTAATATTAATAATTTTGTAAAAAAAGATTTTCCTGCACCACTTGTTCCAAATATACACATATTTGCATTTTTGTATTTATTGGTATTATATCTATCTATAAAAACTAATGAATTGTTATATATATTTGTTCCAATATATACACCTTTTTCATCATATATTGATGACGAAATAAATGGATATGTAGAAACAATTCCTTGTGTTAATACATTTCTTTTTGCTGCATTTTTTATATCTTCACTATTTTTCATTATTGGTAATGTTGCAAGTAATGTTTGTTCTTGTCTAAAATATGCCCTTTTAGTTTGTAGTCCTCTACTTTGAGCAATTCCTTCTACTTTGTTTAATAAATATTCCAATTCTTTTTTATCTTTTGAATATACTGTTAAATATATATACAAAAAATATAAATCCTCATTTTTTAATTGTATTTCTTTTCTTATATATTTTGCATCATTATAAGTATAGGCAGCTATTTCTATGTCTTGCCTATTTTCATTAATACTATGTAAATCTGCAGATACATTTCCTATATGGTAAGTTAATTCTCTAAGTGTTTTATATGAATCTTTTTTTTCATAAAATATAGATATATTCATATTTATATTTGTATCTATTAAATTTTTTAGTATAATATCTTCTTGTTCTCTATAATAATCTACAATTAAAAGTGATGAATAATAATTTTCATCTATTTCTATATATTTAGGATTGGACATATTTATATATGCTGGAGATATTTTATCTTTGCTTGTGATTGCTCCTTCGTATATTTCTACTTCCTTGTTTTTTTCTTTTTTTTGAACATTTAGCATTTTTAATATTAAATTTTTAAATTTTTCATTTTTTATTTGTTGTATTTTTATCACCTCATTTAATCTTTATTTAGAAACATTCTTGAATTTAAAAATGAATAAAAAACTTCTTCTAATTCTTTTTTACTACTTATTTCAATTACATTATTTCCGCATCTTGATAAACACTCTTTTATTTTAAAATAGTTTTCATTTAATTCTTGTTTTGTTCTTTCTTCTAAATCTAATTTTTGATTATTTATTTCATTGGATTTTTTTATGAGAATATAAAAATTTTTAGATGATGATTTTATTTCTTTGTTACTTTTTTGAATAAAATTAATATATTTTTGAGATAAACTAATTATTTTTTGATTTTTTTCTTTTTTCATTTGTTCTTTAATATTGGAAATGTTTTGAGATAAATCTTCTTTGTTACTTTGAATTAAAATTTGTAAATCGAAATTACATGTTTTTAAGAAAATTTTGTAAGAATTTAAAATTGCCTCTTTTTCTAATTCTGATTTTAGACTATAATTTATTGGAATAATTTTTATTATTTTTATATATGTATTGGGTTCTTTTAATTTAACTATTCCTTTATCTAAAATGTTTTCAAAGGGCAACCAATCTTGTACCGAATTTTTTTGTTGTTCTTTCATTGCCTCTCCTTTAACTTTTAAATATAATTTTTAAGAAATTTAGCATTATAATAATTTGTTTTTCATAATTTGTCAACATTTTTTAAAAATTTTTTTATTTTTGTATATATTTTATTTTTCTACATATAATATTTTCATAAGGTTAATATTAGTTAAACGAAGAGTAATTAAAGGTCTTTTTTAGGTTTTTAGTTATTCGAGCAAAGATATAATATAGCTTTAAGTATAGGTTATATTATGTCGGAGTTGTGAAATTATTATTTGTATGTAAGCTATATCATTTTTTATTTTTAATATATGGTTAAATTATAGGTAATAATTTCTAGTTAAGATTTTATTTATATTTCTAATTGGTTGTTAATAGTCCTTTATGGATGAATACAGTTAATTAAAGTGTTTTTAATGTCGAGCGACTGATATGTATATGTGGCAAATTGCTTATTTGTATAGTAATATTCATTAGGTGAGTAGTTATGTATATGTGTTTTAGCTACGATTAATATTAGCTTTATAAGATAATAACAAGCAGAAGTTATTTCTGCTTGTTATTATTTTTATATAATAGGAAATTTCTACTTTCCTATTATATAAAAAACTAACATTGCACAGAAAATTTACTTTGTAAATTTTCGCGTCAACAAATCTTT
>CANRGE010000069.1 GCA_947630065.1 uncultured Clostridia bacterium | reverse complement strand
TTGTCCTCGTAATATCTATCTTACCAAATTTATTGTTTTATGTCAATACTTTTTTACTAGAAATTTCTTCCTTTTTTACTTTATAATTATATAGATAATTTTATGTTAAATTACTTAAAATAATTTCTAATACTACTACTGTCACACTATAAATACGTTCTACAGTATAAAATAATAAAACAAAAAACGAGTTCGACCCTGAGAAGCGACAGCGCCATAATTGCTTTTGCTGAGAATAGTGTGTCTCTTCACTTCTTAAAACCAACTTGTCTTAAACGCCTTGGAGAACGGAATTTTTTATTTTATTATTTATAGATATGCACTACACTATAAAATAATAAAATAAAAAACGAGTTCGACCCTGAGAAGCGACAGCGCCATAATGCTTTTGCTGAGAATAGTGTGTCTCTTCACTTCTTAAAACCAACTTGTCTTAAACGCCTTGGAGAACGGAATTTTTTATTTTATTATTTATAGTGTTTTATAATACTTATTATATAGTAGTATTTTCTTTTATTATATTTTAGAGATTGTTCTTGATTCTTATATTCACAAATAGATTGAGCAAAAGCCCAATCTATTTATTATTATTCTTTTATATCTAATTTTATATGAATGTCTCTTAGTTGCTCTCTTGTTACATTTCCTGGTGCTCCCATTAACAAATCTTGTGCTTTACTATTTAATGGAAAAGCTATTACCTCTCTTATTGTAGGTTCTTCTGTTAATAACATTATCATTCTATCTATTCCTGGTGCAATTCCTGCATGTGGTGGTGCCCCATATTGAAATGCATTAAACAATGCGCCAAATTTTTCTTCTACATGTTCTTTACTATATCCTGCTATTTCAAATGCCTTTAACATTATATTTATATCATGATTTCTTACTGCTCCTGATGATAACTCTATACCATTACATACTATGTCGTATTGATATGCAAGTATATCTAAGGGTTCTTTATTTTCTAATGCTTCTAATCCTCCTTGTGGCATTGAAAATGGATTATGGCTAAATTCTAGTTTTCCATCATCTGCTTTTTCATACATTGGAAAATCTATAATCCAGCAGAATTTAAATTCGTTTTCATCTATTAATCCTAATCTTTTTCCTAATTCATCTCTTATTTGTCCAGCTAATTTTTCAACTATATTTTTTTGTTCTGCTATGAAAAATATTGCAGAACCTGGTTTTGCATTTGTTCTTTTTAATATTTCTTTTCTTGCATCTTCATCTATAAATTTAGCTATTGGTCCTTGAAGTGAATTATCTTCCATTACTCTTAGCCAAGCTAATCCTTTTGCTTTACATTCGTTTATTGCAAAATCTGTCATTCCTTCAAAAAAGCTTCTTGGTTGTTCATCTACATTGTGTGTTGCTATTATTCTTACTATTTTATTATTAAATACTTTTAAATCTATTTTTTCAAATATATCTGTTATATCTTCTATAATTAATGGATTTCTTAAATCTGGTTTATCTGTTCCATATTTTAGCATTGCTTCTTTATAGCTTATACGTGGAAATGGTTCATCTGATATTTTTTTATTTGAAAATGTTTTAAATGTTTCATACATTACTGGTTCTATTATATTAAAAACATCTTCTTGTGTCGCAAAACTCATCTCCATATCTAATTGATAAAATTCTCCTGGTGCTCTGTCTGCTCTTGCATCTTCGTCTCTAAAGCAAGGTGCTATTTGAAAATATTTATCTATTCCTGATACCATTAATAATTGTTTAAATTGTTGAGGTGCTTGTGGTAAAGCATAAAATTTACCTGGATGTAGTCTACTTGGAACAAGATAATCTCGTGCTCCTTCTGGAGAAGAGCTTGTTAAAATTGGTGTTTGAACTTCCAAAAATCCTAATTCAATCATTTTTGTTCTTAAAAATTGTAATATTTTTGCTCTTAATATAAGATTATTCTTCAATTTTTCATTTCTTAAATCTAAAAATCTATATTGCAATCTTAAGTCTTCTCTTACTTCTTGGTTAGAATTTATTTCAAAAGGAAGATTTTTTGTTCTTTTTCCTAATATCTCTATTTTTTCTATTAATACTTCTACTTCTCCAGTTGCAATATTAGGATTATATGTTTCTTCATCTCTTTTTCTTATTGTTCCTTCCAGTGTAACTGTAGATTCAACAGGTATTCTGCTTACAAAATCTACTAAATTACTTTCACCTGATATAACTGCTTGTGTTATTCCATATTGATCCCTTACATCAATAAAAACAAGCCCACCTAAATCTCTTATGGTTTGTACCCAACCTGCAATTTTTACTTTTTTACCTACATCAGATATTCTTATTTCTCCACAGTTATGTGTTCTATATTCTTCCATACACTCTCTTCCTTCCTTTCTTTATATATACAAAATTCGCCCCTGCATAATGCAGGGACGAATTTTTTTCCGCGGTGCCACCCAGCTTAAAAAGTTAATACTTTTTCTCTTTATTTTAATTTTGCTCCAATGTGTTTTTCTATTATACATTTCTTAAAAGGCTCTCAGCTATTACCTTTTTTCTCTGTTAAGCTGCCATTAATAGCTCGTCATTTTCATCGCAATTTATTTTATTTTGTTTTATATTTTACATATCTTATATTGTTTTGTCAATATTATTTATACAAATAATTTAATGGATTTAAAACTTTACCATTTAATCTTACTTCTAAATGTAGATGTGGTCCTGTTGAATTTCCTGTACTTCCTACTGCTCCAATTTTATCTCCCGCTTCGACTTCTTGACCTTTCTTTACATATATTTTACTACAATGTCCATAGTAAGTTTCTACTCCATTTCCATGGTCTATTTTTATAAAATTACCATATCCATTCATCCAGCCAGCATATGTTATTGTTCCTCCTGCTACTGCTTTTATTGTAGTTCCAAGTTTCGCTGCTATATCTAGGCCTTGATGTGTATGGTCTCTTATTCTTTCTACAGCTCCATATCTCGATGTTATATTTCCTATAACAGGATTTACAGCAAGATATACTCCATTAACTGTAGCTTGTTTTATCTTTTCTTTTTCTATTTCGTATTCCTTTATTTCTTTTACAAGATTTGTTGAAAAACTTGCAATTTCTATATCTTGTTTTTCAACTTCGTCAGATTCATATGTTTTTAATATTCCTATGTCTATTTCTTCTCCTAGTTCATTTTTTATATTTTGTACTACTTGTTCTGCTTGTTCCATTGTATCTACATATTCTTGAGTTTCGCCATCTACATTTATTGCATATCTATAATATGTTATTTGTGATTTATCTTTTATTGCTGTAAAAATTTCTTCTTCTGAAGTTTGTTGTTTTTTCTCTATTAGTTTAAATTGAAATTCAGTTATAGCATTTATTTGTGTAAATGCTATATTTTTTTCTTCATTATTATATAATTCTGTAGTAATTGTGTTTTCAAAGTCTTTTTTATTTTTTATATATCCAATATGTTCTCCATCTATATATACCGAATATGCAGTTTTGTATTTTGTTAATAGTAATATTGTTATTATTAATATTCCAATAGCAATTATATTAACTAGTTTAGCTGTTTCTTTTGTATAAAATGCTATTTTCTTATTTAAAATAAATATTCACTCTCCTTGTGTTTTTAAAAATATAAATTTAATTATACTACATATTTTATGTATTTTCAAGTAAAATTATGTAATAATTGCTAAAATGTTTTATTTTGGTATAAATTGCAAATTAAAATCCACATTTCCATCTATGCCATTTATCTTTCCTTCTTCTGTGTATTGCCAGAATAAAAACTCATATGGATACAATGGTTTTGTTTGATAATCTGCATACCATTTTTGATAATCATTTAACATTTCTAATTTCATTCTAGTTGTAAAAGTTTTTGAATTTCCATATATTAATGGAGTATATCCTGCTTTTTTTATTTCTTCGCAAAAAGCAATTGCAATTTCAGTTATTTCTTCTGGTGTTAAATTATCTGTTCTTGCAGAATCGTATTTTATTTTTTCTAAATCGAAACAAATTGGATAAGTTATATTTTTGTCCTCTATATTTTTTAATACAAATTTAGCTTCTTCTATTGCTTCTTCTTTTGTTATTGCTTGTGAAAAGAAATAAATTCCTATATCTATTCCATTTTCATTTGCTTGTTTTGCATGTTTTTCAAACATACTATCAATCACTAATTTTCCTGCTTCTCCATAACCTCTATACCCTAGCCTAATAAATGCAAAATCTACTCCTTCTTTTTTCAATTTGTTCCAATCTACATTTTTTTGAAATGAAGATACATCTATTCCAAATTTAGTTTCATATAATTCGTCATTATACAAATATTTACTTTGGCTAATGTCTAACTTGTCCCAGTTATAGTTATGTTTATCTGCATTCTCATTATAAGGAACTGTTAAATATCCTTCTTCTATATCATAAATTTGTATTTCCTTTTTTGTTTCTTGAATTTCAATATTTTCTACATTATTTTCTTCATTAATTATATTTTCTTGTTCTTCTTCATTACTATAATTTTTTGTGCTATTATAATTTAATGAAATAATTATCATTATAATTATAATAAAAATACACACACATGCTATAATTACTTTCTTCATTTTACTCCTTCTAATATTAATTTGTAGTTTAAATTATACTATACATTTTATTTGTTTTCAACTATGGCTTTAATGCTAAACTAATAGAATGAAAAAATGCAAGGAATTTTATTCCTTGCATTTTTTCATTGGATTATATCTTAAATTCTATTATTATCTTAAATAAGTCTCCATCTAAATATATATTAAATGTTCCATTTTGTAATTCTGTTAACGATTTAGCAATAGATATTCCTAACCCACTTCCTTCTGTAGTTCTTGATGAATCACCTCTTACAAATCTTTGCATTAATTCATCTGGAGATATATTTAGTTGTTCTTTAGATATATTTTTTAATTGTATTTGAACACTTTCTTGTTTATTTTCTACATCTATATATACTCTTGAATTTTCTAAAGCATATTTGTAGATATTAATATATAAATTTTCTAATATTCTATACATATATTTGCTATCTGCTTGTATAAAAATATCTTGCTCTGGTAATGTTTCTATTATTTCTAAATTATTTTCCTTAAATTTTTCCACAAATTCTGCATTTATTTGTTGTATTAATTCTTTTATATTTAATTTTTCTAAATTTAATTTAATATTTCCTGAAGATGCTTTTGATGCTTCTACTAAATCTTCTGTTAATTTTTTTAATCTTTGTGATTTATTATCCAATACATCTAAATATTCCTTTATTTTAGGATCCTCTATTTTTTCCTCTTTTAATAAATCCACATAATTTATTATTGAAGTTAGTGGTGTTTTTATATCATGCGATACATTAGTTATTAACTCTGTTTTTAGTCTCTCACTTTTTAAACTTTGTTCTATAGCATTTGATAATCCTCCAGATATATCATTTAATTCTATTGCTACTTGTTTTAATTCCCCATTATATTCGTCTATATATAATTTTTCTTTTACATCTCCATCATATAATGCTTTTATTTGATTTCTAATTTTATACATAGTATTTAGTTCATTTCTTAAATATCTATATACTATAAACCAAAATCCTATAAGTATTAGTATTAATATATAGCCTTCTGTATCTAGTCCTATTAATAATAACATACTACTTATTACTATAAATCCTACATAAAAAACTATAAGTTTTATTTTATTAGGAGTATTTTCTAAAATATCATTACTAATATTTCTAAAAATTTTTTTAGTAGTTTGGAATATTTTATAAGTTAATGTGTTTTTTATTAATATTTTTGCTTTAATTCTTCTTATTATAGTTACTAAATATACTGCAATTGTTGCATACATTACATATCCTATTACTATACCATAAAAAATTCCTGTATAAACCATATTTCTCATAATTGACAATACACCAGATAGTAATAATACTTCTAGAAATACAATTCCTATGCATAGTATAGTTAATATTTCTAGTGGGATATTATCTAATTTGTTTGTGTATATTCCATCAACTTCTTTTTTATGTCCAATACCAAGTATTAAATATACTATTTCTAAAATTAATACTGCTATTTGTAATATTAACATAACAGGTGCGCTTTTATATAATCTATGTGATATGTTATATAATATTTCGTCAAGTTTATATGCACTTACATCATTTTTTATACTTACATAAATTGTAATATCTTCTTGTTGTATTAATTGAAAAACATTTTTGTATGCTACTTGGTTATATTGTAAATTTTCTATATTACTTTCTACATTTTGATTCTCATAAATCCAATAAAGTCTAGAATTTATAATGTTATCTTTCAATTCTCCTATTGTATCTGTTTTTATAGTCTTTGTCACATTTGTATAAGCATTTCCTTGTTTATCTATCATTAATACATTAAAATTACGCAAACTACCATAATTAACTAGTTTTTTGTAATTTATTTCCTCTTTTTCTTGTTCTAATGTTAAGTCTACTCCTTCTATAGATATACTATTAGGTTTTTCTATTAACTTCACATTATTGTATATTTTTGAAAGAAATGAATTTGAAAATTCTTCTGTATTATAGTAATAAGAATAATTTTCAACATCTTCCTCATTTTCCATATAAAACGCTATAGCTATACTATTAAGTATTATTAATATTACAAGATATGGTATTGTTATATATATAATTGCTTTTAATAAATTTGATTCTTGTATCTTACTCATATAAGACAACTCCTTGTATAATATATTTAGGTTTTTTAATAAAGGATTTACCTATAAACCTATTGCCACTATAAGAATAATT
>CANRGE010000068.1 GCA_947630065.1 uncultured Clostridia bacterium | reverse complement strand
AAGATAAAATAGAATTAGAAGAAGCAATAACAATTTTAGAAGCAACAATAGGAGAATTTAAGTATTTACAATCAACTCTAGATGAAGATGAAAGTATTGTAGATGAAGAAGATTTAGAAGAAACTAAAAAAGATAACAAAGCTATTATAATAGCAGTAGATTTGCTGAAAGAATATGAGGAATTTATGAATGGAAATAAATTTAGTGCAAAGCAATTAAAGAAATTTGAAGAAACAAGAGATAAATATTATATTCATAAATCAGTAATAGAAGAATATCTTGCAGAAGAAACAGAAAAATATAAAGTTTACAAAAAAGAAGTAGATAAAAATGAAAATTTAAGACTTCAATTATGGAATCATCTAGGAAGAAAAAATATGTGTGAAAAAATATTAGGTATTGAAAAGACAGTAACACTAGATTAAGAATTATTGGAGGATAAATAGTATGTGTAAATATTGTAATAATAGAAAATATACAATAAGAATTAAAGTTGACGAATGGAATGAAAAAGAAAAGAAGTTTATACCTGAAAATAATTTTAAAGTGAATTATTGCCCTATGTGTGGAAAGAAATTATAAAAATAAGCCATACTATACCTTAAGAGGTGTAGTATGCAAGAGGAAGAGATAATAAAACTATGGTTAAGTGGAATAGATAAGAATAAGTTAGCAGAAATATATAAAAGAAGATACAATCATCAAATAAGCATAGTAAGATTAGATATAAGGAATAGACATGTTAGGTTTATAACATATAAAGAGGCTCTTTATGTAGTTGAAAGAGTAATCTTAAAACGAGTAGGAGGTACAAAAGAATATGACTAAACAAGAGTTGATAGAAATATTGAAAGAATATAAAACTAATAAGGCAATGTTAGCATTAAGAATAAAAGAAAAGATATCAATAGAAAAAAGATTAAAAAGAAAAAGAGATTCAGAAACTCCTATAACAGGAGTAGTAGGAATAAATAACGATATACATAGTAAAAATTCTATATCTGATAAAGTGGCAAAAAAAGTTCTTGTAAATGATAATAAAAGATTAGAAGATGAAAGAAGATTAAAAGAATTAGAAAAAGAAATAAGAGATTTAAAAGAAAAAGTAGAAGAAGCGGAAATAAGATTAAATTCTTTATATTATAAAGAAAGAGAAATATTAACAGCTTACTATGTAGACAATAGAACAGCAGAGGATATTAGTCAAAATTTATATTTTAAATTGTTTAGTAGGACATGTTCTCCAAGATATATACAAAGCATAATAAAAGAAAACACAGAAAAATTATTAAATTTATAGTTAGTTCGTAAATAGTTCGTAGTATAGTTCGTATTTTTCTGCAAAATAAAGTGTTATAATATATAATAGCAATAAAAATAAAGATTGTTGCAGGTCCTTTTTAATAGCATACTTACAAATATATTGTAGGTCGAAGTCCATGTGCTAATATATTGCGGAGTAGAGCAGGGGCTAGCTCGTTTGGCTCATAACCAAAAGGTCATAGGTTCGAATCCTATCTGCGCAACCAGAGGCTAATAATTATAAAATATGTTAAGATACTAGAGCTTAACAGTATGTCAACCTCCTTTCAAAATATATTGTAGATTTAAAGCAAGATAATTCTAGTTAAAATCTTGCTTTTTATATTAATGGAAAATGAAGAAAAGAAGAGAAAGAAGAAAATATTATAATTGGGAGATAGAGATAGCAAAGGGCAATACTGATAGATTTTATAATTCTACAGATTGGGAAATATTAAGAGAAGAAGTATTAAAAAGAGATAAAAGACAATGTCAGTTTTTTTTAGGAAAATGGAATGATGGAAAACATTTTCCATATGCAATAAAAATAATAAAAGCAGATACAGTTCATCATATAGTACCAATTAAGCAAAGACCAGATTTAGCATTAGATATAAATAATTGTATAAGTTTAAGTTTTGAAGCCCACGAAATAATAGAAGAAAGACATAGGTGGAGTTGGAGAAAAAAGAAAAAGCCAATAACGGAGGAAAGATGGTAAAAGTAATTTGTGGAATGATAGGAAGCGGAAAGACAACATATGCCTTAAACAATAAAAAAGATAATGATGTATTACTAGACTGGGATTTAATTTCAGAAGCAGTAAAAACAGATGATAAAGTATGGATAAAAGATATTCAAGACATTATGTTAAAATTCTTTTATGAAAAGGGTTATGATATTTGGTATATTACTACAAGAATAGGATCAAATGAATTAGAATTATTGAGACAAATGAAAAATGTAGAATATATTTGGATTAATACTAGAGAAAAGCAATGCATAGAAAATATAATAAAACGAAATAGAAATGATGAAATAGAGTATATAAATAATTTTAAGAAAATAAATAAAGACTTGTATAAAGAATATTATATAAACAGCAAATATATTAACTATAAGGTAGTAGATGTATTTGAGAATGGAGAAAGATGGTAAATGAAATTAGAACATTTAATACAAGCTTATAATTTTAATAAAATACCTGCAAAGATAAAAGAGCAAAATGAGGAGAATGGAGAAAGAGCAGGAGTAATAGAATATTATAATGGAATTGCAGGAGCATATTTATTAGATAAAGAAGATATAGTTATAGCGTTAAACATATTCTTTAATTGTTTAACAACGGAAGATAAAATATTAAAAAATCAAGTAACACATACGATTAAAGTATTAGAAATAATGCAAAAGACTATAATGTTATTAGCAAATATTCCACAGAAAGAATGTAATATGATATTAGAAAAGTTAGGTTTGTTTAATAATACATTTAAAGAAGGAAAACAAATAAAGCATTTAGGATATATGTATATGGTTAGTGTAGTAGATGGTAAGTTATGTTTAAGTATAGCAGAGGATAATATTGAAATATAATACCCACCCTCTCCCTATCCCCATCCCTCTCCTATCTACATAATATTTGATAATAAAAACAATAAGGAAATATAAACAAAGGAAATAGATATATAAAAGTTTATGAATATATAAACAAATAGAAGATAATATAATAATATAATGCAATTGATAAAACAAATATATAAACAATATTATATAATAAAAATAAAAAAATATTAAAATAAAACAGTAAAGAGAAATATTGTTATTAGTCTACTAATATTAAAAAGATGGAACGATATAAAAAGAAAGAATAAGAAAAATAAAATAAAAAAATAAAATAAAAAGTAATTAAAGATTAAACAGAGAAGCGGAATCCCCCATTAAAATCTGGAGTAAAAAAAATTCTTAAGGAGAGCGGGTGTGTGGTCTAGACTGTTTAATTTTTTTGTGTTTCTCGCGTGAAAGGGGGGTATATTAATGGCAACAAAGGGAAAAAGTAATAAAAAAAATAAAAATAATGTAGATAAAATTGAAAAAGAGCTAGATGTTATAGAAAAAAATTTAGAAGTAGTAGAAAAAATGAATAAAAGAAAGAAGCAACAGATTAAGCAAGAGGAAGAAAGACAAAAAGAAATAGAAGGAAAAGTACAAGCTATAAGAGAAGATTTAAAAGATCAATTAATGACACAAAATAAGTTTGGAAAGCAATTTGATGATATGGTAGAAGATTATATTTATTTAGTGAGATTAAAAGAAAGCTTACAATATGATATTTCTGAAAATGGTATTAGGTATGAAGTTATGACAGGAAATGGATTCAAAACGGAAAAACCAAATGAAAGTTGTGAAAGATTATTAAAAGTAAATGCACAGATGTTAAAAATATTACAAGATTTGAATTTAAAGGCACCTGAAGAAGAAGGTGGTGAAGAAGGAGATGATTTGTTGTAATGAAATAGATGAGTATATAAAATTTGTTGAAGAAAATCCTGATGAGACAGATGATGAAATAAAATTGTTAGTTAAAAATATCGTAAAACCTACATTAGCGAGGGACGATATTTTTTTTGACGAAGAAACATTTCATAATGCAGTTAAATATTGTGAAAAATGGTATTATAAATTGTATCCATATCAGAAGTTTGCATATGCACTATTTTTTATGTATGAAGATAAAAATAGAGATATAGTAATATTTCCAGATATTTTAATTTTAATGGCAAGAGGTAATGGAAAAGATGGCATGATTATGCCATTAGCAAATTTTATGCAAACAAAATATTATGGAGTTAAAAATTATAATATAGATATTGTTGCTACTTCTGAAGAGCAAGCACTTAATTCTTTTTTAGTTGTCTATAATATGCTTGAATCTAATAAAAAGATAATGAAAAAATATTTTTATTGGAATAAAACAGAAATAATAGGTAAATATACACATTCTATTTTAAGATATAATACTGCAAACGCAAAAACAAAAGATGGAAAGCAAACAGGAATGATAATCTTTAATGAATTTCATGCTTATGAAGATTATAGTCAAATAAATGTATATACATCTGGATTAGGAAAAATAAAACATGCAAGAACAGTAATTATAACAACAAATGGAATAGTAAGAGATGGACCACTAGATGAAAAATTATCTACAGCTAAAGCTATATTGAATGGAGAAAATAACTTTTTAGGGTTATTACCAATTATCTATAAAGTAAAAGATAAAGAAACAGTTGATATTCCTATGAAGAAGTTTATGGAAACAGGAAATAAAGACGATATAGATATTACTTTTTGGGTTCAAGCTAATCCAAGTTTAAGGTATATGCCAATTTTATTAAATACAATTATAAAAGACTATGTAAAAATGACACAGCAAAAATCTTATAGAGCAGAATTTTATGCTAAAAGAATGAATTTACCAGAACAAGATGAAGAAGATGTGGTTGCTGAATGGGATTTAATAAGAAGAGCTTCATTTTCTGATATTGATAAAGAAATACCTAGAGAAACAGGAAATATAAAAGGCAAACTTGCCATTATAGGAATAGATTATGCTTCTTTAAATGATTTTGCAAGTGCAGGTTTTTTATTTAAAATAAATAATGAATACATATGGAGACAAAAAACATGGATTTGCTCTAAAAATAAATTTTATAAAGATATTAAATTTCCTTTTAAAAATATAGGACAAGATGGTTATACAGACTTTGAAATAGTAGATACAGAAGCAATAGATGCAGAAGAAATAGTTGTATGGTTAATAAATGAAATGGCGAAGTATAACGTACAAAAATGGATAATGGATATGTATAGGTTTCAATTATTTAAGAGTATATTTGAAAAATATGGAATATCAGTAGAAACGAAGGAAAATCCATATGGAGAAGTAAGAATGATAAGGCAAATAGATAGTGTAATAGGAATGATAGCACCTAGAATAGAAATAGGTTTTGTTGAAGGAACAATAAATATAGGAAATAGTGCAATAATGAGATGGGCTATAAATAATACATGTGTAAAAACAAAGAAAAATGGAAATAAAGTCTATGAGAAGATAGAACCAAAGTTAAGAAAAAATGACCCTTTTATGGCTTTTGTAATGGCAATGACGGGGCAAGAATTATTGGAAGAAGAAGTCATTTATATATAAGGAGGTGAAATTATGGGATTAAAAGCTTTTTTTCAAAATGCATTTGGTGAAGTAATTGATTTATTTGAGAATAATAATGAGAGTAAAGAAGATTTTTTACAGCTTTTAGCAACAGCTCATGCTATAGATTTGATAGCAAAAATGATAGCTAAAACAGAAATATTAGTATACAGAAAAGATAAAAAAGATAAAAAAATAAAAGAGACTGTGGATAGTATATATTATAGGTTAAATTTAAAGCCAAATTATAATGAAAATGGTACTACTTTTTTATATAAATTAGCTTGTAGACTAATATTAGACCAAGAGGCCTTGGTAATTATGCAAGGACCAGAGAAAATTCCCTTTTTATATGTAGCAGATTCTTTTAATACAACGGAACGTATTTTATATCCAAAGGGGTATAAAGATATAACGTTAAGTGATAGTAAAGGTAACACAATTTCATTAGATAAAGAATATGGTGCAGATGATGTACTTTATTTTTCTTTTTATAATTCTAAAATACGAGAGGCAACTCAAAAATTTAAAGAAGGAATTGGAAATTTATTAAAAGTAGCTTTAAAAAGTTATAAAAGAAAAAATGTAGATAAATGGAGAATGAAATATCCTGGTAGACAACCTAAAATATTAGATCCTGAAACAGGAGAAGAATTGTCTAATGAAAAATATAAAAATAAAATAACAGATGGCTTATTAACAGATGAAGATGTGATTTTATTACTTTCCGAAAGTTTTAATTTAGAAAATTTAAATAAAGATAGAAAACAAGATGCTTCCGATATAGAAAAAATATATGATTTAGTGAATAAAGAAACTGCAATGACATTTAATATTCCTTTAGATATTTTTTGTGGAACAAAAACAGAAAAATCTACAGGAACAAATGACTTTATAACTTTTGCTGTAGATCCTGTATTAGAAAATATTGAAGATGGTTTAAATATTGGATTTATAGAAGAAAAAGATTATATAGCAGGGGAAAGGATAATGTTTAACAGATTTAATATGCAACATAAAGATGTATTAGATGCATCTACTTCTATAGATAAATTAACAGGAGCTAGATTTTCTAGAAATGAAATAAATAAGTTTTTAAGATTACCTAAAATAGATGAGAAATGGGCTGATGAACATGGTATGACTAAAAATTATGGAAGTATAGAAGGAGGTGAAGACGAAAATGGAGGATAATTATTTAAATTTTAAAAAAGTAAGTGAAACGGAAACGGAACTATATATCTATGGAGAAATAAGAAAAAAAGATATTATAGATATGTGGTTGAAAACTGGTCAAGATTTAACTGATGCATTTACACTTAAAGATGCTTTGGCTACTGTAGATACACCTAATTTAACTGTAAGAATTAATTCTTACGGTGGTTATGTAAGCGAAGGATTAGCTATATACGCATTATTAAGTGAGTTTAAAGGACATGTTAAAACTATTGTAGATGGTTTTGCATGTAGTGCAGCTAGTGTAATTTTTATGGCAGGACAAGAAAGAGTTGTACCAGAAAATGGTTTACTTATGATACATAATGCATGGAATACTGCAGAAGGTGATAGTAATGTAATGAGGAAAGCAGCTGAAGATTTAGAAAAACAAACTCAACCATCAATTGACATTTACTGCTTAAAAACAGGATTATCAGAAGAAAAAGTAAAAGAAATGATGAATAGGCAATCATGGATAACATCAAAAGAAGCTTATGAATTGGGATTTTCAACGTCTCAAACAAGAAATGAAAGCCGTCAGGCATTAGAGGCTAAATTTATTTATAATTTAGTTTTACAAAATAAAGAGTTACAGAAAGAAATTCAAGAAAAGACAAAGCAAATAGCAGATTACAAAATAAAAGAAAAACAATGTGAAGTAGTAGAAGACGCATGGACGTCTTTTTTTAA
>CANRGE010000067.1 GCA_947630065.1 uncultured Clostridia bacterium | reverse complement strand
GAGAAAGTAAACTGGGCAGAGATATACAAAGATGACAACGAGCCACATTCACCAGATATAGACTCTGAGCCAGGAAATAACAAACCAGGAGAAGACGATATAGATGATGCTCCAGTAATCCTAGCAGTAGTAACAGGTAGCACGCCAACATATGTAGGATTAGTAATAATAGCAGTAAGTATAGTAGCAGGTGGAGTAGTTTTAATTAAGAAGTTTGTAATTTAAAACAATGAGACTTAGGTTTGTCTTAAGGAATTTATATTAATGTTACAAAATTAAAACCTACGGAAATACAAGAAAAGAGAAATTTGGCCTAAAAATTAGCCAAAATATGACAAAAATGTAAATAATTTTTAATAATAACTCAAAATAAATAATCCGTAAAGAAAGCTGGTAAATGGTGCAATTTACCAGCTTTTATGCTGTTTACAAGCTCTTTACAAGAATTTATAATTATATATATAAATATAAAATTTAAAATTATGTTTTATATTATTTTTATTGTTTTTTGTACGGAGGTAAACTACACATGAACGAAAATCAAAATGAAAATCTAAACGAAAAGGAGAAGATTCCAAAAACAATTTTACCAAAGGCTAAGGAGAAAAAAATTAGAGAAAAAGCAAAAATTATTAAGGCTAAACGTAAAGCTCAAGCTGAAGCTAAAGCAAATAAAAACGAAGCTGAAAAGAAAGTTAAAGCTATTAAGAAAAAAGCTGGAAAGCAAGCTAAAGGCATTAATGGCAAAGCTGAAAAGCAAGCCAAAAGCTTAAAGCAAAAGCTACTAGTAGGAGCAAGTGTACTTGCAGTAGCAATAGCACTTGTAATAGCCTTAGTGGGAAGCTATAACCATATAAAGCCTCAAAACATGGGTGAAATTGCAAGGTCAATGACATATGACAAGGTTAAAACAGAAGATAAGGGCATAACAGAAACTGATGGTAATGTTGAATTTGATGCCTTCTTTTTGCGTGACCTAGATAATGATGGAGAAGCAGATGGTATAAGAGGCACATGTAAAACAATAGGAGAAGATTCAACTTTATACATGGAGCTTAAAGTGCAAACTGATGGACGTTTAGAAAATGGTGTAATAACCATTGAAGCAGAAAATTTTTACCTTCAAACAGCAATACCAAGAGATAGTGAAGTAAAAGAAAGTGCAATAGGAAATAATATAAAAGAAATAAAGCTAAATACAATAAAGGCAGGAACTCAAAAGTTACTAACAGGTATAGTACGTTCAGGAGATTATTCACGTTCAAGTACAAAAGCATCAGCAATAGGAAATGATACAACAAAATACAGTAAAAAAGGAAAAGTAACATTAACAGGAACATACATAAAAGATGGAGAAAGTCAAGGTACTTCAGTAACAAAAGAAGTACAATTTGACGTAGATTGGCATGGAACAACAAGAGCAGAAATGCCATCATATATAGGTGGAAATAAAAACTTAAATAGAGAGCAAGACATATCAACAGCAATAGATGAAGAAAAAGGAACATTTACAGTAAAACATGTAGTAGGAATGCAAGAAACAGATAACTTATTAAACATAAAAACAGCACACATAGAAACAGAAATTCCTAAACTAAGTGGATATGATCCAGATAAGGTAACAGTAACAGGAGCAAACGTAAAATTTGACTATGAGGCTAATACTAGAAAATTAACTGCACATAAAGATGCAGTTTTAGATAATGATAATGTAATTACCTCACAAGGCTATGACGGAACTGACTCATCATATAATAGATATAATAAGTTTTATATAGAAATTGTGTATCCATTACAAGCATATAGAGAATTAGGTGCAGATAGTGTAGAACACAGATTGACAGTAAAAGGATATTATGAAGGATATAATAATGAAAATAATGAATTTGATCATCCATATAAATCAAATGTTGTAACTCAAACTTTTATATTAACAATAAGAAATTCAGAAGGAACAGTAAACTTTGAAGTAAGAGTTGGAAAGTATGTATATGAGCCAACTCAAAGATATATGGTATCAAAAGAAAAACCATTAAGAATATATAATGGCATATCAAGTGAAGAAAAAAATGATAATTACATAGTAAGATGGTATGGATCTACAGGTGAAAAAGGTATATTTAACAAAATGGTGATGAAGGAATCAAGCAATGAGTTGGCACAAGTGGTAGACCAATTTGTAAAACAAAATGGTACAGACGAAAGTATGGAAGATGTAACTAGTAATGTAGGAATATACTTTTCAAATGCTATAAACTTATTAGGTGAAACAGGAGAAATAAAAGTATTTGATGACGAGACAGGAGAATTATTACAAACTTTCACAAAAGATAATTGGAGTAAATACAATGCAAACAGCCCATATTACTATACAAAACCAGTAAAACACATAAGAGTAGAAACAAGTGCTACAAATGCTGAATCAAGTTTATACGTATATAATGTAAAACAATTAGATGATGAATATATAATAAAGCATTATGAATTAGACAATTTTAATACAATTCAATACATAAAATCAACCTTAACAGGTTATTTAGGAGATTCACAAATTACTACAGTTACACATACTGCAAATTATGAAGCACCATATACAATAGCCAATATATCTTTAAATAAAAACACAATATCAACACAAGAAACAGAAAAGAATATGCAAATAGTAATATCAGCAGAAGCAAACACAGCATATAACCAAATAAAATGGAAAAATGGAACGTTTTTAGTAAAACTACCAGAAGATATAGTAGCAATAGATATAAAAAATGTAAGTGCAACAAATGGCGTACAAGTAATAAGCTCAGAACAATATAAAGAAGGCGAAAATTATTTTATCAAAGTAAATACTGAAAATAGTACACCTAATGTATATAATGTAACAATAGACTGTGAAATAAGCCCAGATCCAACAATAAAAACACAAACTGAGCAAGTGGAATTATATTATTATAACGAAGATGCAGTAGAATATTGGAAAAATAATAAAACTACAGATACTTATGATTTAGATGGCGATTTAAATAAAGAAGAAACAATCGGAAAAACATCAACAAATTTAGGTTTAGTATCACCAGGTTCATTATTAACAAGTGAGACAATAACAGAATATGATACAAAAGGAAGTAAAGCTATTGCACCACAAGTAGCAAGTGTAGAGAAAAATATCGGAACAGCAACTATAAGTATTCAATTAACTAATAACTATAGTAGAACAATAAGTCAAATAGTGTTATTAGGAAGAGTACCTTATACAGGAAATAAATATGTAATAAATGGTGAAGAATTAGGTTCAAATTTTAATGCAACAATGCAAGGAGCAATAACCTTACCAGATAGCCTAAAATCAATTGCAAAAGTATATTATAGTGAAAATGAAAATGCAACAAAAGATTTAGATGGAGCAGATAATAATTGGCAAGAACAACCAACAAGTTTTGCAAATATAAAAAGTTATTTAATAGATTTTGGAAATAATAAAATAGATAAAGATGCGGAATACGAACTAAGTTATAAAGTATCAATACCAAGTGGATTAAACTATAACCAAGTATCATACAGCCATCATGCAGCCTTCTTTAGCTTAGATACAGAAGATGGAAGATACCAAACACAAACAGAGCCAAATAAAGTAGGAATAATGATAGCAAAACAATATGACTTAGAATTAATAAAATATCAAAAAGGAAAAGAAAATACAGTATCAGGAGCAACATATTTAATAAAAGAAGAAGGTGCAGAAGAAGGCAAAACAAGAGTAACAGATATATATGGAAAACTAACATTAAAAGATTTATATGTAGGTAAAACATATGTAATAAAGGAAATAAAAAGTCCAACAAATTATGAACTAAATCAAGCAGAAATAAAATTTAAAGTAACAGAAGAAAATGGTGTATTAAAATTAGTAGATACATTTGGAAATCCAAGAAGTATAAAAGAAGTACAACCACAAGGTGACCAAGGCTATAAAGTACAAGTAGAAGTAGAAGATGAGGTAAAAGCAAGCTTAAAAATAGTAAAAACAGTAAAAGGAACAAGTACACCTTTAGGTGGAGTACGCTTTAAAATATCAGGAAAGAATTTTGAAGGTGGAAGAAGCATAACAACAAATACAAATGGAGAAGTAACTTTAACAGGATTAAGTATAGGAGAGCAATATACCCTAGAAGAAATAAAAGCAGATGGGTATTATTTAGCAAAACCAATAAGAGTTACAATTAATAATAATGGTGGTGGTAGCTATAGTGTAGCTGTAACAGAAGATAATACACCAAATCTAGTAGTGGGAAATTCAGTAACAGGAACAGATGTAGACATACCAGTAATAACATTAAAAATAGACAACGAAAAAATACCAGAATATACATTAAAAATAAAGAAAGTAGTAAAAGGAAAAGATGAACCATTAGCAGGAGCAAAATTTAGATTATTTAAAGGAACAGAAAAAATAGGAGACTATACAACTAGTGATGAAGGAATTATAACAATAGAAAACCTATACCAATATGAAGAAAAAAGACAATTAGACCAAACATACACATTGAAAGAATTATTAGCACCAAATGGATATGCAGTTGTTAAAGATATAACCTTTTATGTAACAAAAACTGCAGAAGGTTCATTAACCATGCAAATAAAAGAAGGCAAAATAGAAAATTATACAGTAGATAGTAGCACGGTAACAGTAACAATAGAAGATAGTCCATCATTTAAATTAATAAAGAAAGATGGAGAAACAGAAGAGCCACTACCAAACACAAAATTTGCAATATACAATGTAGATGATGGAACAGAACAACTAGCATTAGACAGTAAATACAACATATTAGGAGAAAAAGAAGAAATAAATGGAAAAACATATTATACATTAACAACAAATGATAAAGGAGAAATAGAAGCAAACTTAAGAGAAGGATTATACAAAGCAGTAGAAATAAAAACAGAAGATGAAAAATATGAAATAACAAACAATGTATATTATTTTGGAATAGGAGCATCAAGAGAAGCAATAGAAACAATGTCACCAACATGGGCAACTAATGTTGGAAAAAGTAGTTATGACCAAATAACTTCAGTATCAGCAACCAATGACGGAGGCTATATAGTAGGAGGATATTGGAGGGGAAATCAAGGAGATACAATAACAATAGGAGGGTATACACTTACAAGCAATTCTGATGAACTCTATGATTGGGAAGATGGACTACTAATTAAGTATAGAGCAGATAATAGTATTGAATGGGCAACGTGTCTTGGAGGAAATAAAGATGATAGGATAACTTTAGTATCAGCGACAAGTGATGGAGGATATATAGTAGGAGGACATTTCGATTCAAGGAGTATAACAGTAGGAGGCTATGAATTAAAGCATAACAGATTTTCTCTTGGACTAATAATCAAGTATGATAGTGATAATAATATTAAATGGGTAAAGAGTTTTGAAGATGTGGATGTTTATGCAATATCAGCAAGAAGTGATGAAGGATATATAATAGGAGGATCTTGGGGAAGTGTAGAAGGAGATACAACAACTATAGGAGACGATGAGTTAATTTGTAACGGACAAGATGATGCATTACTAATTAAGTGTAGTGAAAATGGAGAAGTTGAATGGGCAACGAATTTTGGAGGAAGCAGTGCCGATGAAATAACATCAGTATCAGCAACAAGTGATGGAGGATATATAGTAGGAGGACGTTTTAGAAGTGATAGTATAACAGTAGGAGGCTATACATTTAATAATTATAGCGATTCAATATATTATTCTGATGGACTATTAATCAGGTATAGTGAAAAAGGAGAAGTCAAATGGGCAACGAGTATTGGAGGAAGTTCTAGTGACGAAATAAATTCAGTAGTGCAAACAAGTGATGGAGGATATATAGTAGGAGGAACAGGAGAAGTAGGCTTAAGAAAATATAGCAATACAAATGAATTAGAATGGAATGTATCTAATATAGAAGTTGAATCAATAATTGAAACAAATGACCAGTGCTATATAGTAACTGGAAATGGGATTTTAAGAAGATATAATAGTTTAGGAAAATTAGAATGGGATAATGCTATAAATGCAATTATATATTCAGTATCAGTAATCCGTGATGGAGGATATATAGTAGGAGGATATTTTGGAGAGTATTCTAGCGGAAAACAGGACATAACAATAGGAAGTTATACATTAAAAGGAAATGGCTATACTGATGGACTACTAATAAAATACGAACCAAAAGAACTAGCAAACCCTGTTGCTATAACTGCTACATCAATAGGAGATAGTATTTATATCCCAATAAATGCATTAGTTCAAACCAGTGATGGAGGATATATAGTAGGAGGAAGTGGAGAAGTAGGCTTAAGAAAATATAGTGGCTCAAATGAATTAGAATGGAATATATCTTCTATAACTGTTACGGCAATAGCTGAAACAAATGACCAGGGTTATATAGTAGGTAATAGTAATAGTTTAAAAAAATATAATAGTGTAGGAGAATTAGAATGGGATAAATCTATAAGTAATGCAACTATAAACTCAGTATCAGCAACTAGTGATGGAGGATATATAGTAGGAGGAGATTTTGATTCAAGTAGTATAACAGTAGGAGACTATACATTAAAAAGTAACGGAGGTCGAGATGGACTAATAATTAAGTGCAGAGATGATGGAGAAATCGAATGGACAACGAGTTTTGGAGGAAGTTATTCTGACCAGGTAAATTCAGTTGTACAAACCAGTGATGGAGGATATATAGTAGGAGGACATTTTGAGGGTAGTAGTATAACAGTAGGTGACTATGAATTAGAGAATAACGGAAATTCTGATGGACTACTAATCAAGTATAGTAAAGATGGAGAAGTCGAAAGGGCGACAAGTTTTGGAGGAAGTTATTCTGACCAGGTAAATTCAGTTGCACAAACCAGTGATGGAGGATATATAGTAGGAGGAGATTTTGATTCAAGTAGTATAACAGTAGGAGAATATACATTAAAAAATAACGGAGGTCGAGATGGACTACTAATCAAGTATAACAGAGATAATGAAGCAGAATGGGCAACGAGTATTGGAGGAAGTAATAGTGACTGTATAAACTCAGTATCAGAAACCAGTGATGGAGGATATATAATAGGAGGATATTTCTTCAGTAGTAGTATAACAGTAGGAGACTATGAATTAAAGAATAATGGTTCAACAAGTTCTCGTGACGGACTACTAATCAAATATAAACCAAATACAGATTTAAACAATCCAGCTAAATATGTAGTAGACTGGGCAAAATTAATAGGAGGAACAAGTAATGACGAAATTAATTCAGCAATAGAATTACCAGACGGAACAATATTAGCAGGAGGATCTTTTTTTAGCCGAACAATTGAAATAGATGGAAAAACATTGACTAATAACCGTGTTAGATATATGGGAATGCTATTAAAAGTAGCAAATATGACCGGAGTACCAGAAGTAGAAGAACTAGAAGTTAAAAACTATGTAAAAAAATTAAAAATAACAACAGATGTAGAAGAAATAAATGGAGAAAAAGGCGGAAGTATTTCAGGAGAAGATTCTCCAGCTTATGAAATAGTAAAATATGGTAATAGTAGTATTTCAGATATAAAAAT
>CANRGE010000066.1 GCA_947630065.1 uncultured Clostridia bacterium | reverse complement strand
GCCACCACAAGTAGTCGAGCAAAATGAGCCAATTCAAGAAACACAAGAAAATACACAAGAAAATATACAAGAAGATAAAGAAATGGTAACTGAACCTAGTCAAATAACTAGTTTAGAACCAGAAGAAAAATACATTAGAAATGATGCAATGATAAACAGAATAATGGAAGTAATAAAGAATAATGAATCTGAATATATGAAAAATTATGGTTATACAATAGTTGTAGATGAATCAATTAAAGAGCATACTAATCAATTTACATTTACAGAAAATAGAGTAAAAGCCTATATTACACATTGTTTCGGAACAATTAAAATTTATGCTGAAGATTATTATAGAGATGGTCAGTTAATAATGACAGAATGTTATATATTTTAAAAATAATTAAAGACACTTTTTAAAGTGTCTTTTTTAATGGAAAAAAGGAGGAAAACTAAATGAATACTAAAGTTTTAAAAAAGGTAATGGCTTTATTTATGCTATTATCAATAATACTTTCAAATATTTCAAATTTGGTATTTGCAACACAAATAAGTGAAGCTGCATTACTAGATAGAGGAGATTGTGGACAACATCTGCAATATTGGAGTACGGAAAAAAATGCGTGGTCATATGTTATAACGACATTTGTAACTTATTCTGAAAATGGAAAAGAATATCCTGCATATTGTGTTAATAGTGAATATCAAGGTGTTGGTGAAAGAGAAGAATATACTGTTGATGTAGATTCTTTAATAGATGATGTAAGAATTTGGAGAGTTGTTAAAAATAGTTATCCATATAAAACACCAACAGAAATGGGAGTAGAAAATGAATATGATGCTTTTGTTGCAACAAAACAAGCTATATATTCTGTTTTATATGATTATGATGCAGGAACAAGATATCGTGGTGGAGATGCTAGAGGAACAGCTATAGCAAATGCAATAGTAAATTTAGTTGATATTGGTAGAAATGGAACAGAAACACCTTATACAGATGGAGTTTCTGCTAGTCAAGTTGGAAGTTTTACTAATGAAGGCGATTGCTATTCACAAGAATTTCAAATTAACTGTGGTATATCAGTTTCTGAATATTCAATAGTAGATACTGTTGGACTTCCAGCAGGTTCAATTATTACAGATGTAGCTGGAAATCAAAAAACAACTTTTTTGGGAGGGGAACATTTTAAAATAAAAATTCCACCTTCACAGTTAGGCCAAGATATAAATATTACATTTAGAATTCAAGCAAAAGCTGCAACATATCCAGTTTTTTATGGAAGAACTAGAATACCAGGAACACAAAATTATGCATTAACTTATGATCCATTAGGTGATGTTGTTGGTGTTGGAAATTTAAATGTACAAACAAACAATGGAAAAATTCAAATAAATAAAACAGATGATGAAACCAAACAACCAATTGAAGGAGTTGTTTTTGCTTTATATAAAGATGGCACTGAAATTGCTAGAAGTACAACTAACGGAAATGGTATAGCAACATTTAATAATTTATTTGCTGGTGATTATATTTTAAAAGAAATTTCTACAAATAAGAATTATGTTTTAAATAATAAAGAATTTTCTGTAAATGTAAAATATAATGAAACTACACCAATTGAAATAACAAATGAGTATAAAAAAGGACAAATTAAAGTAATTAAAGTTGATAAAGATAATAATGAAATCAGACTTCCAAATATCGAATTTAAAGTTTATGATGAAAAGAAAAATCTTGTTGATACATTAAAAACTGATAAAAATGGTGAAGCTACTACTAAAAAGCTTAGAATAAATCAAAAATATACTATTCAAGAAACAAAAACACTTCAAAACTATGTATTAAATGATACACCAGTTACAGTTACATTAAGTAAAGATCAGATTGAAACAGTTACTTTTGAAAATGAATTAAAAAAGGGACAAATTAGAGTTATAAAAGTAGATGAAGATTTTAATGAAATAAAATTAAAAGGTGTTGAATTTAAAGTATATGATGAGGATAACAAATTAGTAGATACATTAGTTACAGATGAAAAAGGTGAAGCTGTAAGCAAAAGATTAAGAATAGATAAGAAATATACCATAGAAGAAACTAAAACTTTACAAAATTATATTTTAACAGAAGAACCACAAACTGTTACTTTAACACAAGATCAAATAAAAGATGTTAAGTTTGAAAATGAACATAAGAAAGGAAATTTAAAAATATACAAAGTAGATAAAGATAATCATAAGATTGCACTAGGAAATGTTAAATTTGATTTATTTTCAGAAGAATTTAATAAGGTTATTGGAACATATACAACTAATGTTGATGGAGAAATAAAAATTGATAATCTTAGAATAGGAAACTATAAATTAATAGAAAAAAATACTGGAAAATGGTACGACTTAGCTGAAAATACAGAAGTAAAAATTGAATGGAAAGAAACAACAGAAAGTATGGTAGAAAATGAACTTAAAAAAGGTCAAGTTAAAATTATAAAAATCGATAAAGACAATCATGAAGTTAAATTAGAAGGTGTAAAATTTAATGTACTAGATGAAAAAGGAAATGTTTTAGAAACTATTACAACAGATAGAAATGGTGAAGCATTTACATCTAGATATCCAATTAGAGATTATGAAAAACTAACTTTAGTAGAAATTGAAACATTAGATACTTATGCTTTAAATGATAAACCACAAACAATAGTATTAGAAGCAAATAAGATAAAAAATATAACTTTTGAAAATGAGGTAAAAAAAGCTCAAATTAAAGTAATTAAAATAGATAAAGATAATAAAGAAGTAAAACTAGAAGGAGTAAAATTTGATATTAAAGATGAAAAAGGAAATGTTGTAGATACTATAACAACAGACAAAAACGGAGAAGCTACAACAAAGAGACTTCCTATTACTTCAAAATATACTGCTGTTGAAACTCAAACTAAGAAAGAATATATACTTACAAAAGAAACTCAAACAGTAACATTAAAACAAGATGAAATAAAAAATATAACTTTCAAAAATGAAAAAAGAAAAGGTAAATTAAAAGTAATAAAAGTAGATAAAGATAATAAAGAAGTAAAATTAAAAGGAGTAAAATTCGATATTAAAGACGAGAAAGGAAATGTTGTAGATACTGTAACAACAGATAAAAATGGAGAAGCTATTACAAAAGATTTACCATGTGTTGATAAAAAATATACAGTAGTTGAAAAATCTACTAATAAAGAATATGTATTAACTAAAGAAACTCAAACTGTAGAATTAAAAGAAAATGAAATTACATCAATAACTTTTGAAAATGAAAAAATAAAAGGTTATGTTGAAGTAACAAAAGTTGATAGCAAAACTAAAGAAAAATTGCAAGGAGCAGTATTTGGAATTTATGATTCAAATAACAAAGAAGTTGGAAGAATTACTACAGATAAAACAGGAAAAGCAAAAAGTGAGCTTTTACCATATGGAAAATACACTTTAAAAGAATTAGATACTGGATCTGATTATTATTTACTTAACGAAAAAACTTTTAAATTTGAAATAGTAAAAAATCATAAAACAGTTCCATTAACAGTTGAAAATGATAGTGTAGATATTGAAGTTACAGTTGATAAAAAAGGAACTACAGAAATAAAACCAGGAGAGAAAGTAAATTATGAATTTTCTAATGTAGGAAATGCATCTAATGTATATTTAGAAAACTTTAAATGGTTTGATTATATTCCAACTGATTATGTAAGATTAGAAACTATGACAACAGGAACTTGGAATCAAGATTTAACTTATGATGTATATTATAAAACAAATAAATCAGAAGATTACATATTAAGATATAAAGATTTAAAAACATCAGAAGAACATTTATTAGATTTTACAAGTGAAATAACATTAGCAGAAGATGAGTATATTGTTGAAACAATGTTTGATTTTGGAAAAGTTGATGTAGGGTTTAAAGAAGCTACAAAACCTACAATGCAATGTAAATCTTTTGATACTTTAAAAGAAAATGATACATTTACTAATTATACAAAAACAGTAGGTGTATATTTTGGAATAACAGCTGAAGCTAATAGTAAATGGACTACTGTTACACATGTTCCAGAAGAAAAACATGAAGTAAGATTGCCAAAAACTGGAAAATAAAAATAATTTAGTATAATAATCCTTTATAATTTGCCTTTCAAATAAATTTATAGGAGGATTTTTATTATGGAAATTACAGATATTAAAATTTTTAAAACAAAAAGAAAAGGACCAGTTTTAGCTTATAGTAATATTATTTTAGACAATTGTTTTATTATTAGAGGTATTACTTTAGTAGAAACAGAGAAAAATGGAAGGTTTTTATCTATGCCTTCAAGAAGATTAAGAAATGAAAAAAGGTCATATAGAGATATGTGCCATCCCTTAAATTCACAAGTTAGATCAGAACTTACAGAAGCAATATTTAAAACTTATGACGAGTTTATAGAAAATGAAAAATAATATTTAATGTTTCCTTTTTGAATTGCCTTTCAAATTATTCTAAAGAAGGAGACTTTATTATGATTATAAATGATGAATTACGAAATTATTGTACAGAGTTAAAAAATACTTTAAATTCTATTATTGAAAATAATAGTCTAACTGAATTACAAATAGAAAACTTTTTAAAGAATTTTGAAAAAACACGATTTAATATATTGGGTCAAGTTAAATTACATAATAAAAATGTAGAATTTGAATATGAAAAAATAAAAACTATTGATGATGAATATAAGGCAGAACTAAAAGATAATATATTGAAAATATATGTTCCAGAAGTTATGCCATCATATAAAAATTTAAAAACGCATACATATAAAAGAATATTGCTTAATGTAGCTGAAATAACAAAAAAGTATGCAGAAACCTTTGAGAATGAAATTTTTATTTATATAAAAGTTTATGATAATATTTTAGGTTGGGATATTGATAATAAGTGCGTAAAACCTATTGCAGATGCTCTTATACAAGCTAATGTAATAAAAGATGATAATATTACTAAAATGTTTTATTGTGCAAAAGGTGAATATTCTGAAATTCCACATACTGAAATTTTTGTTTTTGAAAGCAAAGAAATTAACAATTTTTTAGAAAAATACAGTACATAAAAGTAGGGAATTTTTAAAAAAATTTAAGAAAAATTTTGCGACATATGAAAAAATGAATAAAACTTAGAGTATTAGCTTTTTTGTGGTTTTTATTCCCTATTTTAACGAGTGGAGGTAGGTAGGCGACTGCGACAGCTGTCGAATATCCTACCAAAGTTCCATTAACGAACAATTTAAAATCATATTTGGAGGTGAATTATTTGAATTATTTTCCGAATGGAGATGAAGAAATAGCTTTAGTAAAATTTATTGCTAAGTTTCAATATTTAGCAGTAAATGATACTAAATTTTTTTTTACTACTAAGAAATATTATAGAAAAAGAATTACAGGTTTAGTTGAAAAAAAATATTTAAGAAGAAAAAAATTAAATTTGGTTTTAGATGAACTTGGAATCGAATATTGTAAATTATTTAATTATGAATATACTAGATTAAATAGAAATAAAAAATATTTACCACGACTTTTATATATTAGTAATTTAGGAGCATTTTATTACAATTCAAAAACAGTAAAATATACGCCTTCATATTCTATGAAAGATAAAGAGATGTTTACTGTAACTGCTAGAAAATATATTGGAATATTAGAAATAAATGGTTTTGAATACCTAACATATCATATATCCAAAGAACATGATAATAGATACTTAAATTCTGTGATTTATGATATCCAAAAAGAAAAAACATATAAAAATATAATTGTTTTAGTGAATGATATAAAAAGAATAAAAAGTAATGACTTTGCTTTTGGAAATAATCAAGTACTGATTGTTGAAGATAATGAAGAAAATAGAGAAAAATTAAAATATTTGCATAGTATAAATTGGTCTAAAGTTATTGAAAAATATTATAACAATAAAGTATATTTATCAGAATATAATTTTTGTGATTATACTGATTATAAAAGTAAATATGTATCAATCTTTTATTTTTTCGATACAGAAAAAGTAAATAGAATAAAATCCTTTTTAAGAGAAAACAAAAATAAAAATTCAGATATAATTTGTAGTTCTAATATAGAACAGGAACTAAGAAAAGAGCTTCCAAATGTAAAATATACAATAGTAGATTTGGAAGATTATTTAGAAAAAGAGCGAAATATATATGATTAAGAAAATATGTTTTTACATATTTTTATTTTTTTGTTTAATCTTAAATATTGTAATAGATCTAAATATAAAAAATTATTTTAAAACATTAGAAAATTGCTTTAAACAAAATATTATACTAACTCCAAAACTATATATATTTATTTCTTTCATAATTGCCCTTATTTCAATTTTAATTATATTAGATATATTACTTGTTATGTTTAGAAAAGAAAATGAAAATAAAGGCATTAATTTTAAAACTGAAGATGGAACTTATGGAACAGCAAATTGGATGAATGAAAAAGAAATGATGGAAGTTTTATCTTTTAATAAACCAGGAATAATACTTGGAAAATACAATAATAGAATAGTGAAATTACCTTTTGAAAGCTATTTTAATAAAAATATATGTGTATTTGGAAGTTCTGGAAGTATGAAAACTATACGGATTTTTACTAACAAATTTATTAGAGTTATCAAAGTATAAAAAGTCAATTATTGTAACTGATCCTAAGCGGAGAAATATATAGAACGACTTCAAGTTATTTTAAAAGTAATGATTATATTGTAAAAGTATTAAATTTAAAAGACATGAGACACTCTGATAGATGGAATCCACTTCGGAGAGAATGAAAATATAACAGATGTTCAAACTAGTTCTGATGTAATAATATCTAATACTCAAAGACATGATAAAGGAGGAGATGAGTTTTGGCCACGAGCAGAAGAAAATTTATTAAAAGCTTTTGAATTTTATTTTTTAGAAACAATATCTGATAAAAATAATTTAACTAATGTATATAAACATATTGCAAATGGTGATATTGGAGAGATTGATAATATATTTAAAAAGTTATCTCCAAATAGCCCAGCTAGAATGAGCTACAATATATTTGCAAGTGGTTCTGATACAATAAAAGCAAGTGTTATAACAGGACTTGGTACTAGACTTCAAATGTTTCAAAATGAAGATTTACAAAGATTAACTTCTGAAACAGACATTGATTTAACTATGCTAGGAAAAAAAGCTTGTATTTATTATATAATTACAAGTGATATGGATTCTTCATTTGATTTTATTGCATCATTATTTTATACTTTTCTATTTATAAAGTTAGTTAGATATGCAGATTCAAGAGAAGATGGAAAATGTGAAAATGATGTATTCTTTTTTTTAGATGAATTTGCAAATCTTGGTCAGATTCCAGATTTTAATAAAAAAATAAGTACAGTACGCAGTCGAGGTATTGCACTAATACCTATTTTACAAAATTTACGGTCAATTTCAAAATAGATATCCTAATGGTTTATCAGATGAAATAATAGGGAATTGTGATTCAAGATTAGGGCTAGGAACGACAGATGTTTTAACAGCGCAATATTTTTGTGATTTAATAGGTGTATCAACTGTTGAAACAACTTCAATAAAGAAAGATAATTCCCTAGAAGGTGATATTGAACAATATGGTCAAAAAAATATATCAACTCAAAAAAGAAATTTGTTAAATGTAGATGAAATTTTAAGAATACCATCTACAAAA
>CANRGE010000065.1 GCA_947630065.1 uncultured Clostridia bacterium | reverse complement strand
ACATATGACAATATTCTTGATTGGGCTTCCACCAAACTAATGTTTGGAACAAAGAAACTTTCATAGATTAAAATTGTGTATGCATTATTTGTGATTATATTTTGTATTCTCAACATAGGGAGTTTCCTACCAAATCAAATCAGCAGTTTAAGAACTTGGTTTTGTGTTTTTTCTGATAATTAGTGAGATTGCAAAACCTACAACGCCAATACTCAAGCCAAGCAAGAGAAAACCACCATAGCTATATCCTTTGTGGACTGCATTTATTCCCGCAGCTGCTCCACTAGCAATATTTATCGCTACTGCCATTGAATAAAGGTACGGCATCAATTCTAGGTATGCGAGTAGACCAACAGCGTAATCACTGAAATGTAAATATATGACATTCCAGGGAGCATCTTTCAATAAAACTAGGAACCAAACTGCTGCAAATATTAATATGGCAGCGCTAAGGCTAGTCATACCACTGACGTAATCTTTAGAAAATTTAACTTCTGAACTGGTGCTATCAGTTGTGCGTTTTCTTGGGCGTAGTTCTTCAGCATAATAAACTGGCAACAAACTGTTACTATTGTACGAGACTTTAAAGACTAAGTTTGGCAAGTCTGAACCATTGCCTGTTAAGTATGCATGAATGCTTGAAAAGAATGAACGAGAATCAATATCTGAAAAACCAACGCTAGTTATTCTTGCATCAAAATAATTGCTATCAACTAAAAGAAAACACTTAACACTTACGCCACTTGGAGTTGTGTCCAAGGTAATGCGAAAAGCTTTAACAGGTGCTTCTTCATTTTTGCAGAATGAAACAGTTACTTCAGCATTATCAAAACTAGCTAGGCGGCTGTCTGTTACCAATCTGTAACCAGGTTCATCATTCGTTACATAATTTATTATTCTTGTTTCAACTTCCCGCACACTAGCAGATGGAACAATATAGCTATAGCAAAATAGATATTTGTATGTTTTAAATGAAATTCCTTCACGAACATTCATAGTGGCTAACCTGTCATGTCGATTTTCAATTTTGTTCTGACATGCGGAAACCATCTTGATAGAGAGCTTCCGAATAGTCGCCACAACTACGCTTTGAAAAGCACTCGCCAAAAGGGAATAGCCTAATAGAGAGCAGGAAGCTCCCTATCAAAAACCTATTCTCATCTGGCAAGACTCTAAAATCTCGCGTAATTGTGGCAGCGTCATTATAACAAGAACAAAAAAGTTTAAAAAGATTGGGCAACTTGTAATAATCTGTATGTTTTATTTTTTAAATATTATTGAAGGGGAGAGATAAGAAAAGCTGCTGGTCAGGTGGCTTTTTTTATTTGCCTTCAAACGTTATGAACGATTAATAAGGAGTAATAAAAATATGGAAGAATTATTAGACCAGCCTGGATATAAAATGTTAAGTGTCAGGCTTCAGAAAGATTTATATGATGGGCTTCAGCGAAAAGCCAAGAGAGAAGATAGAACTATTTCTGAAGTTGTGCGGGAACTTGTTAGAAAATTTTTAGCTTCATAGATGATTGGAATGAATTTAAATGTCCTTCTGTTTAAATTTAGAACATTGGGACAAAGCATCAGAGATTGGCCTGATAGTAGACTTCACTGGAACAGGCAAAACTTATAGCTGCATCAATGAGTTGCCGCAAATGTTGGATGTTGTTCCAAGTAATGTTTTGATTTTGTTTCCAAGAGTAAGCATCAAAGAACAATGTTTAAGAAATTATTCAGACAAGTGCGAAGAATACCCTGGTGAAGATGAATCAAAAGTAAAGCTTGCCACTTGTCATCTGTTTGGAAATAAATATAAAAATGGTGAAAAGATTCCACAACCGCAAATAGTTATCGTAGATGAATGGCACACATTGTTTGCGGAAAACAACTTTGCTGAACAGCTAATTTATTTTGAAAAGTTATTCCAAGAATGGGTAAAGAATCCCCTGGTCACAGTGATAGCAATAACCGCAACCCCGCTGCTACCCTTAAAATTTGTTAATGAATGTCCTTTTGAAGGGTTAGATTATATCTACAAAAATATAATTAATATGCCTTGCCGCATTATTCACCAAGGTAATGAAGCAGTTCACCAAGTTTCTACTGTTCAGGTTGAACAATTCAAATCTCTTGAAACAATTTTGCAAGCATGTCCCGCTGATAGTCGCCGCAAACAAATAATCTTCACAAGTTGCAATTTAGAAAAATTGGTTCAAATGGCTAATCAAGATGAAAATGCTGGCTGGCTTTGTTCCAAGAGCACAAGCAGAAAAATGGACGGGGTATCATTTGCGGAACTGATGGACAAACAACTTTATGATTCAGTGATTGCGGGCAAGCTGCCCAGTGATATTAATAGATTGTATGTGACCAGCGGTTATAGAGAAGGAATTAATATCAATGATGAATTGGTTCAAGAAATAATCATAGATGGAAGTACCGACATTGATATTATCCAATCTCTTGGGAGAGTGCGGCACTCCATAAAACGCCTGATAATTGTTATAGATTCCCGCAAATATTTGATTTTAGAGAATAAAGTGACCAAAGCACTGAAACTTTTAAGAAGCAATGATTCAGGAACAATAGAGAATTATTACAAAAAACAAGAAGTTGATAATCTTCCACTCTTGGTTTATTTAGCAAATGGGCAATATCAACTAAACTACTTAGCTTTCTGCTATTGGATTTATTGTGATTATAGTTTGAAATGTGCTAAGCAAAAAGAAAATGTGTCCCTGACCTGGTTTGATAAGCAATTACCTAGCAGAAATGAATACTTTGAAAATATTCTTAGTCCGTTCACCGATAAGATTCAATTCAACAAAATTGTTCCAAAGTACGAGAACATTATCCAAGAGAACAAGAAGAAAATAGAACAATTTGACTGGTCAAGCTGGTGCGGCAAAGAATTGTATGCGGCAACTGCTAAAGAATTTGCAGAAAATCTAAATTTAAAGAATAAAGATTATTCAACCATGGCGATTAGTGGAATTTATAACAAGTACCCGCAATTATTTGAGTCTAAGAAACGTAGAAGAATTGACGGGCGCAGAGAGTATGTATATAAAATTTGTCCCAAATTCCTGACCGATTTATAAATAATAGAAAGATTGTCAGGATTTTGGGACAAAATTCCAAGGCGGGAACTTCGTTCCCGCTGTTCAGGTACTTACTTCGTAAGTACCTTCACGTAGTAGGATAATGAAAGGGGGTGTTCTAGGTGGCGTACATCGAAGCTGGCTCAAGCACTAGAATACCAGCATATGAATCAAGAGAACAATTCTTTCACAGATATGGAATAGACATTCCTATTAAAACATGGCATGAACTAATATTAATTAGTAGAAATATACATAAGCCAATATCAGTGATTGTCCGTTCAGCACTGGAAACTTGGATGAACGGATATTACCAAGACGAAGGTTCAATTTCTGTCATAAATAATACCACTTTATAGGCTTGAGTGGGAGTTCTACGCGGGAAAAACCATTAAAAAAACAGAAATTAGACTAACCCTAAACCAACCCCCTAGTGCTGATGGATAGTCAAAGAGCTGCAAAGCTCGGTGCAACTGTTCTCATGCAAGAATATTATGAAAGAAGGTGGATAAGATATGACAGAAGACCTGACCAATGCTGTTTCAGCAGAACAGGCGATAGAGCTAATAAACTATGGCTTAGAGCAAGTCACCATTGACGAATTAACAACTGAAGATATAGATAGAATTATTCTTGAGACTCTTGGAGAGAACCCAGCTATTCCAAATCTTCCTGGTGATGATTCATTATTTTATAACGGTGCGGGAGATTGGACACCATTAGAAGTTGACACTATGTCAAGTAAAGAAATTAATCAATTTGTCCAAGAGCAGACAAAGAATTTTGTGACTGAAGAATATGTAAGCGCCGCAACTAATAATTTTGTAACTGAAGAAAGAACAAAAGAAATCATTGGGCAAACTATAGTTTTTGCTACAGAGGAAGATGTGCGGGCGGCGCTTGAACAGATAGTTTGGAGTAATCAATGAATAAAGCAGTAGATATAAATCAAGTAGTTACCATGATTAATAATGGATTGAGCAAGATTCCTGAAGTGTCTGTTCTGTCTGCTGGCCTTTGTCCTAAACTTCCACAAAATCCATATAGTAGCAGTGCGGGAATCATTAAACTTGATGTACCTTGCTTTGCCCAAGATTATGACGATGATGGAGAATTAATAGGTTCGCCGCAATTAACACTAACTAATGTTAGTGGCACAAGAATTAAAGAGTTGTATCTAGTAAATTATGTAGAAAACCCTGGAATGCTCATTTATACCTATGGAAATTTATATGCAGATTATTTTGAAGGTGATGCAACCTTTGAAGATGTAGACCCAAGAACATATCCATATTTTAATGGTGATGAACTTGCGGACGGTGGTAGTGAGTATGTGACCTTTTGGGATTTGGGAGACGGTACTGAAGTAGATAATATAGTGAAGGTTAGCAACTTTGCTAACAATGCAACTATAAATTTTCTGCCTGATAAACCAATAGAAAATGATGATTATGATTTTAAGTTTCAACATGTCCTAATCTATACAAAATTTGCGGGACTCATGTGCAAATGTGAAGAACCAAATAACACAATTTATTATGGCTTTAATATCATCGAGGGTTTACTTGAACCTAGTTTCTTAGATGCCACTGCTCAATGGTCTAACCCTAACACCTCAAGTTTTAAGTATCTTTCTGCTAAAGGAGCTTGGATAGCTCCCGACAAAAATCAGAAGTTCTTATGTGCGGACGGTACCTGGAAAAGTATTGAGTAAAGTTAAGTTATCATAGAGTCTGTCAAAAGCATTTCTAACCAAAATCAGGTGCAAAAATCAAGAAAACTCACCCATTTGTTGCATTTTTTGTTGCATAATTCACATTTTTTGCTGCTAATTTTCCGCATTATCCCAGTTCATAGGCTTGTTGTTATGAAATTACATTTATTGTACAATGGTAAACATATAGAAAATGGGCAATGGTGATAAGAAATAAAAGCCCATTTCAACGGCTATATTGTTAACAAGCAATGTCAAAAATAGTATAATTGCAGTAGAAGGTTTGTTGCATATTTTTTGCATCGAGGGTTAAAAATGGCAGAGAAGTATTCAGCTCCCTATCTAAGAGAAAAGACCAAGCGCGGGAAGAATGGTGGTACTGTCAGGTATTGGCAGGGAATACTTAGGTACAAGGGTGACGATGGAAAATGGCACCAAGTGACTAAGATATTCCATGCTTCAGGCAAGAAAGAATGCAAGAAGCTTTTGCTAGAGTGGCAGAGAGAAATGAACAATGCTTCTTCGACCACTGAAGATAAACGAACGGTTGAAGAAGCTGTTGAAAGTTACCTAAACTATCAGCACAATTCTCAAAGATTGGCAGACTCAACTTTTTCATCACACACATACTTTGCAAAAAGGTACATTTATCCATATTTAGGTTCAAAATCATTCCAAAAGTTGACCTATCAAGATATTGAAGCCTGGGAGAATGAACTGCGGCTGACCTTAGCAGAAAGCACAGTAGCTAGAAATCATGCAATCCTTCTGAAAACCTATAAAAATGCATATCGCAAGCAAGAAATCAAAGATAACCCATTTGATTTTGTTGAATCACCTAGACCTAAGAAAAGACAAATCAATTATCTGACCCTTGAAGGCAAGAAAAAACTAGATGCAGCAGTAGATTTGAAGTGGCAACCTGGAACAACCTATTACACTGCAATAGCTTTAGCTAGGTATGCGGGATTAAGAGTAAGTGAAATTTGCGGTTTGCGCTGGTCAGACGTTATTTTGCACAAAGGTATGGAAAAACTAAAGATTGAAAGAGTCATAGGACTAAGAACTAATGCTGATACAAATGCCTTCACTGATTCATATGCAAAAGAACCAAAAACAAGAGCTGGAAAAAGAACTGTTCCTTTGATGGATATTCTTGCTGAAGCACTAAGGTTAAGAAAACAGCAGATGAAAAAGGAATATGACGAACTTGCAACTGATAAAAAATGTAAATTTGATGACCTTTATGTTGTAGGTAACGTGGAAGGTGATTTTTTAACAACACCCAATTTAAAAGAAACATTCAGATATTTTGCTAAAAAGAACAACATTCTTGGAGCTTTGAACACACCTATAACCATACATGGCTTGCGTCACACTTTTGCTACAGATAGCGTAGCTGCTGGAATAGATATTAAATCTTTGAGTAGTATTCTTGGGCATGAAGATGCAAGCATGACCCTCAATATTTATGCTTCATCTGATGAAGATGCAAAAGCAGTAGCGATGGAAAAGTTGAACGCTGTTTACAACCGTGAACAAAATGAGGATATAGTGTGAAATTTCACTGGACTGAAGAAGTTGAAAATGGAACTGTACCTTGGGAAATAGCTTATCAGATTGAATTTCCAAGAGACAAAGAAGAATTTGAGACAATAGTCATAGACATAAGAAATTATTTGCGGCAAATGCTCTTTGCAAATAACATATATAAAACAGAATATTTCCTTACTGGCTATGAATCAGCCTACAAAATTGTTAATGCTTGGTACAAGCGCATAGCTAACTTTGAAGATGTTTATTCATCAGCGAACAAAGAAATATTTCTTCATCTAAAAATGTTGTTAGACGATGATGCAGACGAAGACACACAAGAACAAGAAGCATTTGAGCTGCTTTATTTCACAATTCCTGAACAGCCTAATGAAATTGAAGCTAACCTGTTTTCTCACTTTTGGATACTGAAATGGTATCACGATGTGTTTTTTAGTCTAAAACCATATAGTGAAGACTTTAGGGAAGGTGAATATACCCTAGAAAATATAGAGCAGTGGCGCAGAGATTATGTGAGTGCGGACAAGGTAGCCTTGCACTGTCTACTAGCAGAAGTTTATGAGTATGTTCACCTAGACCAACCTAAAGACTTCAAAGATTTTGTTTTAGATTACCTGGAAAAACACAATCTTAGAAAGTCTTTTTTTGCACTGACCGAAGAAAATTAAGTGGTGCTGCTTAAAAACCAAGAAACCCTGACATAGTTTCAGAACATTCTAAAAGAGTCAAATAATCTCCATAGCAGCTGTTACACAATCCCCGATTGCTTACTAGTTCAGAGCTGGTGGCATAACCCCCACAATATAGACATTCATTATCAATTTCACTTGGTGATAGAAAACTGTATAAATCTCTAGCTTCTTCAAGTTGTTCAATATAATATTGCGCTTCTGTATAAAGGGAAAAATCTTCTGCATAACAATCTGCGCACATCCCATATCTAGAACTAGGTTCGTCGCTATCCAAATATTTTCCACAATGTAGACACTTATCACCAAATACTGATACAGAACTATTGCCTGATGAATAGTCATTTTCAGTCAAAGAAGAGACAAAATCTGAACTGCTGCTATTGCTTCCAACTTTAGGCATAAATACTATCAACGCTGCTAAACCTACGATGACCAAAGTTATCATCGCAACACCGCCAACAGTTAGAAGAAACCCAGTTCTATCAAGTTTTTTAGCTGGCTCTTTTTTAGATTGTTTAGGCTGTTTAACTTTAGTTGAACTAGCTTTTTTAACCACTTGTCTCTTGGGTGTAGCCTTTTGAACGGGAACAGCTTTTTGAGCTGGAACAGCCTTTTGAGCAGGGACAACTTGAGGGGTCAAGCATTTCTGAACATCTCTAAAAAACATTTGAGCATCAGGGTAATCGTAATTTTGCAGGTAAAGTTGGTTATCTATCAATAAATAACAAGTTATGTTGATTCCAAGAGTACCATTAGAATCTAAAGCGAAATAAAAAGCGCGTTTTGGTTCAGGTTTATTTCTGCAAAATCCAAGAGTAAGGTCAGAATTAGTAAATGAGTCCATGCGGGAATCATTAATTAACTTCAAATCTCCACGGACAGATGAAACATATGACAATATTCTTGATTGGGCTTCCACCAAACTAATGTTTGGAACAAAGAAACTTTCATAGATTAAAATTGT
>CANRGE010000064.1 GCA_947630065.1 uncultured Clostridia bacterium | reverse complement strand
CTACCATTACTCTTACTGTAACTGATACTGCTGGTAATTCTAAATCTGCTTCTATGACTTTTTCTGTTTCTGATGTTTACACATACAAAGTATTCCGTACGAGTGGTTTAGAACAGCAAGATAATGTTCTTGTTTATAAAAATGGTGACGATATTAGTTCAGAAATTTTAAGAGTATATAACAGTGCTGGGGATTCATTAGGAAAATATAGTACTGGAGATGGCTATATTAGAGTTGATAAAAACTATGTAGACTCTATTTATGGAATTAAGATTGGTAATAATCTTATAAAAATAACAAAAGAAAATTAGAAAGGAATGTAGTATGAATAAGATAATTAAAAGTTCACTTGCTGTTGCATTACTTACTGGAATAAGTATTACATCTGCAAGTGCTAAAGAAATTAGTTATAGTGATGTTGCTGCAATTTCAGAAGATCCTATTTATGTTCGTGGAAGTTCTGTATTTGTCAACAAAATTACAATGACTGATGTTTTACATGCAGATGCGTACGACTCCGACAATCAGAAGAAGATTGATGGCAATCTTTATTTGAAAGTTGGTAAAAGTTAAACTCATGCTGATACTGGTAAAGCATTAACAACTGAAGAATTAAATCAAAAAATTGATATGATAAGACTTATTGGTGAAAAAACTGAAAATTATATTTCTACAAATAAGGAAGTCTATTCAAATCTTGAAAAATATGGTTATAATGCTATTCAAAAACCATATGATATTGACAACATACGATTTGCTGAATTTTTTATGAGTGCTACTGAAGCTAATAAAACTGATGTTAATTCTGATGATATGATAAATGGTTTATTTGCAGAACTTAACAACCAGTTTAAAGACGATGCTTTATATGTAAAATCTGTTGATGAAGCTTCAAGTAAGTACGTTAACGATGATGGGTTAATTGAAATCCATATAACAAGTGATACAACTAGTAAAGATTTAACAAATATTTTAAATATAGTTAAAACCTTTTTAGCTCAAGAATATCTTGATAATATAACTTTAACTTATAGTGAAGCTAATTATATTTTAGATGCTTCTAATGTTAATACCGCTGTTGATCAAATGTTAACTGCTATAGGTGCAAAAGGTGCTTTATCTTCTTTAAACGATAAAGAATTTGATATTGTTTATAATTTTAATGAACAAGCAAAAAATAAAGGAAAAGGCACTTATAAAGTGAAATTTGTTGCTGACATTGTAAATGTTCCAACAAATGACATTATTGAAAATGTTGCTCAATCTATTTTACCTGAAGAGTATACAGATGAAGTAAATATTGATCAAGATGGAAATGTTTCTATTTATCTCGATGAAGAAATTGAAATCAATAATGAAGCTTTATTAGCTGCTTTAAATGATGTATTTGAAAAAAATGAAGTCATTAGTGCTATTAACGTAAATAATATTAAAATTGAACGTGGTAAAGTCTCAGAGGTTTTAGATCAATTAAAAGCATTAGAACATAGTGTTGGTGACTCTTTAACAATTTCTTTTGAATTTGATGGTTTAGCACAAGTTGCTAGTGATAACAGTGCAGAAATCACAATTAATTTCAAAAACAGTGTAAATACTGATGAATTATTTGAAGCGTATAAAAACAAAACAAACGCTGAAAGAGATAAAGTGTTAGGCGTTGATTATGCAAATGAAACTGGAACATTAACATTAACAATTAAAGATGGACCAGAATTAAAAATTCCAAGTAATACTGGTATTGTTACTGAGATTACTAATGCTTTAAGCGGCAACTATGACAAGATAACAGTTACTTATGGAGAAGAGGAATCTTCTATTGAATTTACTCAAGATGATTTAAGTGAAAGTAAAGTCTATTTAAAAGTTGCCCAATTAGTTGCTGATTTGTTAGGAATTGATAAACCTACTCAAGTTAATAACATTCAGGAAAAATTAAAAGCTGCTGATTTTGGTGATTTAGCTGGTAAGTCATTTACTATAGTATTTGGAACTGATTCTAAGAAAGTAGATGAAAAAGGTAGTCACGAAGAATACACAGTAGTCTTTAAAACTGAATTAGAAATTGATAAATATGTTAATCAAATTGTTGACAAGGTTACTCAGAAAGCCGGGACATTTGGATTTGATGCTACCTTAGATTCTAAAACAAAAGAATTATTCTTTAATATCAAATCAACTGATAAACATCTAAGTGATATTAAAGACTCTGACATTTTTGATGTTATGTGGGCACTTGCTAATAATAAACGTGTTGAATCTGTTACACTTAATATTGATGATGACAGTATTCTACTTGATAAAAACAGTATTAAATTAACTGATACAAGTAAAATGTTTGAACGTGTGTTAGGTGCATTAAATATTCAAAAAGAAAAATTAAGTAAAACATTATTATCTTCAATTGATGCAGAAATTTCTCTTGATGTTAAGTTAATTACAAATGACTATGTTTCATTAGCTAGTTCTAATTTAGATAGTACAACAGATGTAACTTATACTTTAAGAATTGGTAAATTTTATGATGCTAACAAAGCAATTACTGAATTTATTGCAGAATTTAATAGCAAGTATACTTATAATCAATATAAACTAGTTTTAGGTGAAAATAATAATATTCAATTAGTAATCACACCACAGTATACAAACACTAATCAATTAGGTAATATTGACAACTTATCTGAAAATATTAAGAGTGTTTTGGATTCTAAAATCAAACTTGCAAATTTAGTACAATCTGTTACTTTAACTTCCATTGATGGTAAATCATATCCAAATCCAGATGAAGCTAGTATTAGAAAAGTATTATATGATATCGCTGGGTTAGAAAAGCGAGTTCCTGCTAATCTAAGTCCTGCTAATTTAAATAAAAAAGGCTTTGATTTAGAAATTACACTTAATGAAGATGTTGAATTTAAAGATGAAATAGAAAATGCTGGTAAATATCATGTAGATATTATTGTTAGTGAAATTAATGTGAATTCTTTAATTAAGAATAATGTATCTAGCCTTGGTGGAAACTACTTTACTGCTACTTATGATGAAAATACAAAAACTGTTACATTAGCTCTTAAAAATGTTAATACTAAGATTAAAGATGTTCATGATACTAACCTATTTGTACTTTTAAATCGATATACTGGTTTATTAAGTGCTAAAGTTGATGAAACTCCTATTGATTCTAAAGAGACTTTAGAAACTATTCTAATAGGTCTTACTGGCAAAGATGAAAATGCAACATTAGAAGATTTAAATGGAAAATCATCAGTTATTACATTCATTGCTGGTGAAGAAAACTTTGATGTTACTGTTAAGTTCGATACTTCTAGTGCTATCGTAAAGGATTTTAATAGTGCCTCATCTGAATCATTAGATACTTTATTTGACAAAGGTGTTGAGAAAGTATATTTAAGTGGTTCATTATCTAGTGATTTACATCTTGATAAAGATGACTCAAACTTTGAAATTGTAGGTGCTGGAAACACTATTACTGGGAAGATTACTGTTTCTAACAAAAATGTTAATTTAAAACTTACTAATGTTAATATTACTGGAGAAATTGAGGTTACTGGAGACAATGCAATTATTACTGGATCTGCTGAGTATGATGAAGATGGAAAAGTTACAAACTGGAATACAATAGTTACAGGTGGTATTAAAGCAAATAACAGTAGTGTTAAGAATTTAACTATTGATAAAATTAAAATCGATGGTACTCAAGCCGGTCTAACTGAAACTGGTTCTAAAAAAGCAGTTGTTGATGCTACAAATGCTGAGCATGTAACTTTAACAGATTCAAATATATCTTATATTGGTGCTGGTGAAAAGATTTATTCACTACTACATATTAATGGTGAATCTGCAAAAATTACAGGAAATACATTTTATGTTTCAAAAGTAAAAAATCCTATTGAATTTAAATGGGCTGGAACTGGGATAAAAAATGCAACTATTAGTAATAATACATTCACGGGTGATAATTATGATTCTGCGGATTCTCACAATATTATTAATGTTTACAAATTAGCAGCTGATGCTGTAGTTGACATTAAATATAATACTTTTAAGTATGCTAATAGTATGTTACGTATTTCTAATCCAGATAATCATGATGTAACATTTAATGTTGTAGGAAATCACGTTGAAGCTTATAATGAGGAAGATACTGAACGTAGAGGTCTTATAGTTATTCGACCAAATCAAAATATTAACTTATATCATATTACTATTAATCATGCTGATAATACTTTTGGACCTAATTCAGAATCTTATACTTATGATGAAACAAAAACAGAAGATAAAAAAGGAAATTCTTTTGATACAAGATTAATTTATGTATATAACAAGAATGAAGAACAACCAATAAATCATGTACAAGTTAAGAATTACGTGGAACCTACAGAATAAAAATTTTAAAAACTCAGTTCTTCAGTGAATTGAGTTTTTAATCTATTGAGAGGAATACAAACTTATGAAAAAAATAATAATATTAAGTATTTTAATTTTAATTACAGCTGGGTGTGGCAAGAAAAGTGAGGATTTCAGCTGCTCTCATACTACTCAATCAGAGGGGAAAGAATATATTACAAAAGTAGAAGTAAAAGTTCAAGAAAATAATGTTATAGATGCTACAGCATACTTAACATTTAATGATGATGAATTTGCTCAATCTATGTGTAGTATGTTAAGTTCAACGAGTGATGCAGAAGGAAATTTAGAGTGCGATGGTAGAAATATTACAATTAAAAATTACCATAAGTCTTTGAGTAATGAAACATTCACTAAAGATAAATTAATTAAATACTTAGAAGATTTAAATTATAGTTGTACTAATAATTAACAGAAACTATTGTGAAATTTATTTCACGATAGTTTTTTTTAAAGCGTTTAAAAATTGAAAATGTATAAAGCTAAAATTAAAATAAACTGTTTTTCTTTTCAATCAATATCTTATATTGTATAATAGTTATAGATGGAGGAAACAATATGAAAAAAATAATACTAGCACTTTTTACTTGTGTTTTATTAACTGGTTGCGATAAAACAGAAAAGCTATCTTGTACTGAAACTTCAGTTAATGATAATGTTACTACGAAAATTGATTTTTTAATAAAAAATGATAATATAAGTGAAGCTACTGCGATAATGAATTATGCTAATGAAAATGATGCCAAAAATATGTGTGACATTTTTACACAAGCATATACAAATGATAATGTTATATGTGAAAATACAAAAGTAACAATTAATCATTATCAAGATTTTATTGATGAACAATTTACAAGTAAAAGCGAAATTAAAGAATATTACGAAGAAAGAAACTTTAGTTGTAATTAGTGATTAAAAAGAGGCTGCAGAATAAATATTTTTGTTCAACTCCTCTTTTTGTATGTTTAGTTTTCTTTATTTAAAATAAAAAATGACTATTGTAATTTTCCAATTATTCAACAGTCCCTTGAGTTTAAAAAAAGGTTACCGTTTTTTGATAACCTTTTTTCGTATTATGGTGTCACATTCGTTTTATCAACAAAAGTAATTGTATAAGTTTCTGATTGATTTGCATTTTCAGATAAAACACCATCTGCCATAGTAACAGTAAATGTAATTGTTTTACCAATTAATTTTTCAAAATTTACAGATTCTTCTTGTTCAATACCTAATGCTTTTTTCAATTCAAGTAAGAAGTCAGCATCAGAATTGCTTTTGGTAAGTATACCAACATTATTAAATGTAATTTTTACGGCTTCATCAACAGAACCTGTAATTATTTGCTTAAACGCCTTTGATAAATTTGATAAATCAACAGGATTTGCCTTATTATCAGCAGTTACTTCATAAGAAGATTTATTATCAGCAAATTTTATACCAGTCAATACAGTTTTTAATTTATCAACTACTCTTCCTTGATTATTATACTTAATAGTTTTTGAGAATACAACGTCATATACAACTGAAGTGTTTCCAGTCTTAGAGTCTACAGCTTCACCTTCAACTAAGTTTAGAGTTAAAGACATTTTAATTTTGTTAAGAGCAGCTTGAACATCTCCGATAGTAGTTGTAGCAACATCGAAATCTTGAACACCATTATTTTCAAACAATTCTTTTAATCGATCAAAGATTAAGATTTTCATTGCTCCTAAAGATACTGCATTAGTATTAGCACTATTTATTGTATATGATGTACCATCAATAGTAATTACTAAAGATTTGATTCTTGTATCGTTAAAAATATCTTTCAACCAAGTAGCAGCTCCAGTATCACCAAAAATTTCATTTAATTTTTTAGATTTGTCATTATAAAGTAAATATACTTTATTATCTTTTGGTACTAAAGAGAAGTTTTTGTTTGTTTCTTTAGCAAAAATATTATTCTCAACTATATCTTGTAAATCAAGTTTATTATTTAATGTAATAGGATAAGTAATTTCGCTTCCTGTTTTATTTTTATCTACAACACCTGTAGTTAAAACAAATTTTACACTAAATCCGTCTACTACAAGAGTATTAAGACTACTTTCTTTAATAACATCAATAAATTTATCTAAACCCTCTAAAGCACAATCTGTACCTAATGTAATTGGATAAGCAATACTGTTGTAAGTTATATCAATTTTTTGATATAAACCAGTTTTTAAAATATTTGTTAATTGTTCAGATAATTTAATTTTGTTAGTCTTAATAATACTATCTATTGTTGTAGTAGGTTTTAATAAATCTATAAAGATACTACCGTCTGCTTTCAATTCGCCTTTGATAGATTTTTCATCATTCATAGCTATTAATGCATTGCTAACTTTTTCATTAGTATCAACAGTTGTAACCGCGTCAACATTAAATGTATCATATTTGTCAAGATTACTTGTATTCTCTTTGAGATTGAATTTAATAGTCATCTTTTTACTAATTAAATCTTTTAAAGTTAAGTCAGCATCACCTTTTTTAGTTAAGGCTGTAACTAAAGCATTTAAATCTTCACTATAACTATCTGGCGCTAATTTAGATATGGTATATGTTTTTTCACCAATAGTAACTTGAATAGAACTGTAATTATCTGCTAAGGTATGTAATCTTGCACTCAAAGTTGTTGAAACCAATTTAGAATTCCATTCATCAACTTTAATATCGATTGTATAATTATTTTCTTTATTTGTGTATGTGAATTCACTACCTTTTAAAGCTTCTAATAAATCAGTTAAATCTTTAATCACATGTACACCATCTACAAATTCAATTGTATAAGTTGTATTTGCATGTTCATCATTAACATTTGCCTTATCTTCCAATACAATTTCAAGTTTCTTTCCTGCTAATTTTGAAAGATTGAAGTAAACACAATCACTACTTGATGCTGTAAATTTACAAGTTTGCTGTGTATCGTTTTTCATACCAGATTGATTTGTATTATCATTTTCTGCCTCAATACTTTCAACTAAAAATTCAACATAATTTAGGAATAATCCACCCTTAGTCGTACTATTTTGGTTAGTAAATGTTTTTTGTACTCCACCAATTGTATAATTATTTGAACCAAGAACAAAAGAATTATTGCCTAATTTAACGGTTACAGATTTATATAAACCAGATAAGTAAAAATTAGCAACAACATCAGATAAATCAGAATTACTATTTTTATGAAGTAAAGAAGGATTCTTTGTTAATTCAAATAGAATATCAGTTTCAGAACCATCTTTAAATTTTAAATCGTAATCAAATGGTTTTCCATTATTTTGTGTCGTGTTATTTTTTACAATATCATTTAAATGATTAAGACTTTCTTGAATTTGTTCTTCTGAGTCTATAGTTGCAGTGATTTCTACACTATAACTATTCTCTTTATCTGAAACGGCAACTTCATCATTTAATGCAAATTTAATTTCAAATTTCATTCCGATTAAATCTTCTAATAGAAGCTCATCTTTTGTTTCCTTTGCTGATTGCATTATTTCATTAGTAATTGTTGAAGCTAACAATTTTTCAATATCATCTTTTGTATAAGTATGAGATATTCCATTAATTTTTACATCAACAGATTTAACAACATTATCTTGAGTTGCATTTTTAATAGCATCTATTAATTTTTGTAAAGTTTTAGCTTCATCATACTTTACATCTTCATATACTTGTTGATAATCAGGTTTCGAACTTGTTTCAGTAGTCACTTTTTTAAGACTTCTAATATCAATTGTTAACTTACAGTTCTTTCCATTTTGAGATTCACAACCAAATACTATATTAGCATTATCATCATTTTCATTAAGAGTTGTAAAATATTTATCTATATCAGCTACTTTTTTAAATTTAATGGTATACTCAAGCGTTTTTCCTTTATTAGCTACATCTTCAGCCAGTGTAAAAGTCACAGTATACGACTTACCCGCTAAGTCAGATAATTTTGTATCAGCTGAACCTAATAAAGTCTCAATATTCTCCCTTGTAGTATCTTTACTAATAATTAATGTTTTTTCTCCATCTTTTTCTTTAATTTCAATCTTAGAATAAATTCCACCTAATTTATTAATTAAAGATTCAAGATTAACCATTAAATTAGTACCAGAAATATCTTTAATTTTAGTTGTTTCATCATTTGCTATTATAGTAATACTACTATTTGTAGCTATTTCATCTTTAACTGAGTAAAATTCACTTTCATTTAAAGCAAAGATTTTACTCATATCTTCATCAGTATTTGTATTATCATTTACTGAAGTATAATCAATATATTTAATTTCCATTGATGCTGGAAGCTTTCCATTTCCAACTAAAGTATCAGCAGTAGACCATTTATATTCTTGAGTATTTTTATCAAAATCTCTAGATAAAGAGTATACTACCATAGCTGTACGTATAGGATCTTTAGTATAATCGTCATTGAAAACATGACCAACATCACTAATGTCTTTTAATGCTATAGTTCTTGCAGCAAGCATAACATCTTCTTGTGCTAAAGAAAAGTTGCCACCAACAGTAAATATATGATTACCAATAATATAAGCACCAGTAATCTCATTATTTCCTGCATGATTTGCAATGTATTCATCTAATTTGCTGTAAATATTATTTACTTCTAAATTCTTTGCATTTACGTTCATAAATGATGGCAAGAAAACCATAAGCGATAAAAGACATAATTTACTATGTTTTCTCATTTTAACATTTTTCCTTTCTTTATTTTTTTCTATTTTTATTGATAAATTACTTCTGCATCCACAGATTCAGTTGCAGTTAACCAAATTTTAGCAGAGTTTGTTGTACCAACAACGGTTGCAGGTAAGGATTTAGCTCCTGAACTATAACTATGTCCATTATATTCAAAACTATTAAATTCAAAAGCATTTCCATTTTTTGTTACTTTTACAGTATATTCTGAAACAGTATTCGTTCCTGTAAGTTTGTGTGCAGTTAAATAAATAGTATATTTTTGAACATCAGAAACAGAAAAAGTCATAGAAGCAGATTTAGAATTACCAGCAGTATCAGTTACAGTAAGAGTAATGGTAG
>CANRGE010000063.1 GCA_947630065.1 uncultured Clostridia bacterium | reverse complement strand
ATTTACAAAGTAAATTTTCTGTGCAATGTTATTTTTTTATATAATAGGAAAGTAGAACTTTCCTATTATATAAAAATAGACATTTGGCAATAATGCCAAATGTCTATTTTTGAACCTTCTAATATAGAAAGTTCATGACAGTAAAATTATTACAGATGAAGAAATTTCTTTATTTTGTTTTTAAAAGAAGATTTCTTCGCATTAGTGTTAGAATCGATAAATTTTACAAGAATACTCTTTTTATCTTTAGATAAAATCTCTTCATGATGAATAGGAAAATTGGAAATAGATGAATCCATTCCATATTTTTTTACTAAACGTGCATGAATAAAACTATCTAATATATCCCTTACAGCGGTATAATTAATTACTGCTCCATCTAACCGATAAAAAACAAATTCATTTTTGTTATCGCCAGATTGAGAGAATTGATAATCGCCTCTAATGTCTGAATAGATAGATTTTTCTGTCATAATAATCCTCCTTAATTAAATAGAAAACTATATTACTAATAACAACTTTTCTATTATAGCACTTTTTTAAATAAAATCAAATATTAATTTTAAATATTGACTAAAATTAATATAAGGTATATATTGAATGTAATAAGAAGGAAAAAAGGAATGAGATACTATGGGATTAAAAGATGAAATAATAAACAATATGACAAAAACAAAAAAAGAAATATCAAAAATAAAATATGAAAGCATTTTAGAAAAAGTAATAGAAGATATGTATCAAAAAGGAGTTAGTTTGCCTTCTAACGATAAAATTGGAACATTAAAAAAAGAAATTGAAATGGTAATATCAAATCAAAGAGAAGATAAAGAAACAATTGAATCGTATAAGAAAGTTTTAGATAAAATAAATAATTTAGAAGAAGAAGAAAAAAAGAAATTAGAACAACGATTAGAAAATGAATTAGAAGTTGAAACACCTGAAGAAAATAAAAGAGGAGAAAGCGAAAGATAAAATCTAGAAAATAGTGACAAAAGAAAATAAAAAAATAAATTTTAAAGGAGATAAAAACAAATGAAAAATAGTAAAAACGTTGGGGGAGTAACACACACACACACACACACACACACACACACACACACACACGAATAGAAATGAAAAAGGAATAACACTAATAGCATTAATAATAACAATAATTATATTATTAATATTAGCAGGAGTGGCAATAAACTTTACATTGCGGAGAAAATGGAATATTAAAGAGTGCACAATATTCAATAGACAAATATAAGAATGAGAGCAATAAAGAAAGTAATGAATTAGAAAGCATTGGTAATAAAATAGATAAATATGTAGCTAATATAAGAGAAAATGAAACGACATATAATAACGAATATTTTTATCATTCATTTAATGGATTTACCAAAATAAATGGTGAAGCAAAAATAAATTCAATATTTGGGTTACATGCGAATAGTTATGAAACAATAGACAATAGCGGTTGGAACTCTTGTGTATATGAACGAACATTAGATAATTTTGACATATCAAAAAAATTTGAAATTTCACTAAAGCATGTATTGCAAACGAATTCCACATCACAATTGGGTCAGTTTACTATAGATTTTTTACAAGTAAAAGAAAATAATATAGAAGATGTTGTTATTGTAATTTATTTATCAGATGCTTGGGAAAGTCTTATGCAAATTCAAACATCATTTGAATATAATAAAAATACAATATATTCATTAAATAATAGTACGAGTTATCAAAATTGCGTATATGGAATAATAGGTGATGGAAAAAATATAAAATTTTATAGAGATGATGTACTATTAGCTACAACAGAACAGATACAAAATTTATCATTTAATAAAATAAGAATAAATTTTCAAAAATATCAAAATTACAGTGTACCAACTAGAAATGATTTAGAAAGATTATATATAGGGGATATAAAATATTACAAGGATATTGTACAATAAAAGAAGAAAGATAGAATGTATTTTTACATTCTATCTTTCTTCTTTTATTTCATATCTTTACTATATTGAGCATATTTTTTTAATTTTTCATAAACAAGATAATTTACAGTACCAGCAGGGAATTTTCCATTTGCATTTTTCTTACCTGCAGGAACACCTGTTAAAATTTCAATACCTTCTTCTATAGAACTAATTGCATAAATGTGAAATTTATTATTTTTAACAGCATCTATAACTTCGTCATTTAAATTTAAATTATCTATATTTTGTACTGGAATCATTACACCATGACTTCCGTCTAAGCCACGCATTTTACAAATTTGGTAAAATCCTTCTATTTTTGCATTTACTCCACCAATAGGTTGAACTTCACCTTTTTGATTAACAGAACCTGTAACAGCAATAGATTGATTAATAGGTACACCAGATAAGCTAGAAAGTATAGCATATAATTCTGTACTTGAAGCACTATCTCCATCAACTCCATTATATAATTGCTCAAAACAAATACTTGCAGTAAGAGATAGAGGCATATCTTGTGCAAACATTTCTCCTAAATATCCACTAAGTATAAATACACCTTTAGAATGTGAAGAACCAGATAATTCAACTTCTCTTTCAACATTTATAATACCACTTTTTCCAATGTAAGTATTTGCAGTAATTTTTGATGGCTTTCCAAAAGAGTAATCACCAATAGTCATAATTGTTAAACCATTAATCTGGCCAACTGTAAATCCAGAAGTGCTAATTAATAAGGTGTTCTTTTTTATCATTTCAGTATAACGCTCGTCGTATTTTTTTACTCTATCTATTCTTTCTACTAAAGTTTTATTTACATATTCTTCTGTTACAATTTTTGCTTTAGCAAGTTTTGCCCAAGTACAAGATTCTGTAATAATTTCAGCTAAATCATTAAATTTTGTAGAAATTTTTGTTTTATCATCAGCAAGGCGAGAAGCATATTCAACAACTTTTGCAACAGCAGATCTGTCTAAAGGAGGTAATTGTTCTTGTTCGCAAAAACCATGAATAAATCTAGCTAGTTTTAACTCGTTTTCAGATGTACGAGGAGCATCTTCTTCAAATTCTACTTTTACTTTAAATAATTTTTTGAAATCACTATCCATAGCAAGTAAAGTATGATAAATATTTGAGCTACCAATTAAAATAACTTTTAAATCTAATGGAATTGGCTCAGGCTTTAAAGAAATCATAACCATAGAAGAACGCTGGTCTGCTGTATTTTCTATATTAATTTCTTTTATACGTAAAGCTTTTTTTAAAGCATCATAACATAAACCATTAGATAATAAATCTTTAGCCTGTAATATAATATAACCACCATTTGCTTTATGAAGTAGACCAGGTTTTAGCATAGTGAAATCGGTTTTTAAGGCACCATAATAGTTTTCATATTCTAATTTACCAAATAAATTATGATAAGAATAATTAGAATCCATTATTACAGGGCTACCTTCAGTCTCACTATTATCAACAAAAAGATTAACTCTATAATTAAGCCATGGCTCTTTTAATTCTTGCTTTGGATTAGCAGGTGCTTGTGGAGCTTGAGCTCCAGCAGGAGTAGGGCTTTCTACAAATAAAGAAATGTTTTTTAATATATCTTTTTTGATATTATCTAAAAATTTATATATCTTTTTATTTCTTTTGTATCTAGATTTTATATAGTTAATATGAACGTTAATAGTAAGTAAAGCTATATTTGATTGCCATTCTTGAATTTTTTTATCTGAAGCTTTTTCAATTGCTTTTATTTCAGAAATAACAGAAATAATATTTTCTTGAACAATATTAGACTTGTCTTCAAATTCCTTTTTTATTGCAGGGTCAAGTTTTTCAAATTCTTCTTCCTCAATAGCTTTTCCGTCAATTATAGGCATCATATAGATACCATTTTTTGCAGTTTTTACTTGAAAACCATATTTTAAAGATTCTTCATTTAGTTTTTCTAATAAATTAGAACGTTTTTGCTCAAATTCTTGTTTAATTAATGTTTTTTCTTTTTCAAAATCATCATTGCTAAATGTTTTATTTATATCGCGTTTTACATCTTTAACAAATTGCTCCATATCATCTCTAAATTCTTTACCTTGTCCAGCATTTAAAGATACAGCTATAGGCTCATTAGGGTTATCGAAGTTATAAATATAACACCAGTCTTGAGGAACTTTTTTCTTTTTAGAAATTCTATCAAGATAGTTTTTGGTGTACTTTGTTTTACCAACTCCATCTGGACCTTCAAGATATAAATTGTAGCCTCTAACATCAACAGATAGCCCAAATTCTAAAGCTTTAATTCCTCTGTCTTGACCAATACCTGTATCAATTCCAGTAAGCTCAGAAGTATCTTCAAAAGTGAAAGATTCAGGATTACAATAATTTTTTAATTGTTTGTAATTTAATTCATTTTTTTTCATTTGTTTTTCTCTCCTTATTATTTATATTATAAACATAAAGTCATAATTATAGCATTTTCGTTATTAGAATAATAATTTTTTCTAAGTCCAACTTTTTTAAAATTAAAATGTTCGTATAGTTTTATAGCATATGTATTATTTTCATTTACTTCTAAAGTTAATGAAGCCTTATTTTCCTTTTTACTAATAAAAATTAATTCTTCTAACATTTTTTGTGCAATATGATTGTTTCGCATATTCTTTTTTGTAACAATATTTGTTAAATGTATATCATCAACAGAAATCCAAATTCCAGCAAAACCAACTATAATATTATCTTTTAATGCAACAATATATTTTGAATTAGGATTTTGAAGTTCTTGATTAAATATATTATAATTCCAAAAATCATCAAAATCTGTTAATAAGATATCTTTTATAGATAACAAATCTAAAGCTGTCATTGGTCTAATTACTATTTCCATTTTGCTTTTCCTCCAATAATTTTTCAGCACTAGATTTTCGTATGTATAAAGGTGAAATGCTAAATTCTTTACTAGTATTAGAAATGTTATCAAAAGCAGCAATACCAACAGATGTAGCTGTTAAATAATTTGAAATTTCATTAGATGGAAAGATTGCTTTTTCTTCTAAAATAGATTCTATCACATGTTTATAAACTATACTACCATTTCCAACAAAAAAAATAGAATTGTTATATTTTTTTAATATTTCTGCAATAGAAGATATATTTTCAACAGAATAATCTAATATTTTAGTATAAGTACCATTAGTATAGTTGAATAATCCATAATAAGCATTATCATTTTTAGCATCAATTAGTGAACAAATATAACCATTATAATTAACATTATATGCAAGTGCTAATAATGAACTTATGCCAATACATTGTTTGTTTGTAACATCTGAAAAAGCTTTTATTGTGGATATTCCAATTCTAATTCCTGTAAAAGAACCGAGGACCTTTATCACAAGCGAATAAATCAATATCATTTATAGATAAATTACATGAAGAAAGTAGATTTTTAACTAAAGGCATTAAATTTACAGAATGGGTAAGACCATCATTTGTTGAAAGTTCTTTTATAATATTTTTATCTTCTAAAAGTGCTACTGAACAAATTTCTGAAGAAGTATCTATACTTAAAATTTTCATTTTATTACACAATCCTTTCTAGTAAATCTTTATACTTATCACCGTAAATTTCAAATGTAATATTTCTACAATTTACATCGTCTGGAGTTCTAGAAAAAGTTATACTTATATAATCTTTTGGAAGAACATCTTTAATTAATTCGCCCCATTCAATTATACAAATTCCTTTATCAAAGTATTCATCTCCACCAATTGCATAAAACTCATCTAGAGAAGTTAATCTGTAAACATCGAAATGATAAATATTAATATTATTTGAAGAATATTCATTAACAATGGTAAAGGTAGGACTTGAAATATTATTTTCCAATCCAAAAAATGATAAAAATCCCTCAGTAAATTTAGTTTTACCAGAACCTAAATCTCCAGTTAAAACAATAGTTGCTATAGAATCTAATTTACTAGCAATTTTCTTTCCAAAATTTTTTGTATCATCTTCACTTTTAGAAATATAAGTGGTCATTAATTCATCTCCTTTAATACGAAAATATTGTATAACATTAGACAAAATTTGTAAATAAATAAGAGAGAATTATTTCAAAATACATTTAAAATTATTATTTCATAAAACAATAAAAAAATACAAAAAACTGTAATAGAAATATTGACATATAAAAACAAATGTTTTAAAATTTTTGATAGGTGATGCTATGGAGAGAGAAATTTTACATGTGGATGTTAATAATGCATTTTTATCTTGGACAGCAGTAGAAAAATTAAAAAATGGAGAACAGATTGATATTAGAGCAATTCCAGCAGTAATTGGTGGAGATGAATCACAAAGACATGGAATTGTATTAGCAAAAAGTATGCCGGCAAAGAAAGTTGGTATAAAAACAGGAGAACCTTTATATCAAGCAAGAAAAAAATGCAGTAACTTACAAATATTCTCTAGTGATTTTTCTGTATATAAAAAATATTCAGACGCATTATATGCAATTTTACTAGAATATACTAATATAATAGAACGCTTTTCAATAGACGAATGTTTTTTAGATGTAACTAATTTTTTACAGGGAAAAGAATCAGCATTAGAAATTGCAAAAGAAATAAACATTAGAGTAGAAAAAGAATTAGGATTTACTGTAAATGTTGGAGTGGCACATAATAAGTTATTAGCAAAAATGGCATCAGATTTTGAAAAACCAAATAAAGTTCATACATTATATGAAGAAGAAATACAAACTAAAATGTGGACTTTACCAATTTCTGAATTATTTATGGTAGGAAGAAAAACAGTTCCAAAATTACAAAACTTAGGAATAAAAACAATTGGAGATTTGGCAAAAACAGATGTAAAAGTTTTAATAAAAAAATTTGGCAAACATGGAAGAATAATGTGGGAATATGCAAATGGAATTGATAATTCAGAAGTTGTATATAAATATGAAAAGCCAAAAGGAATAGGAAATTCTATAACATTACCAAGAGATATTTACAACATAAATGAGCTAAATGAAATTTTATTAGCTTTGTCAGAACAAGTAGCTTTTAGACTAAGAAAATATATGCTTAAATCTAATATAGTAAATGTACAAATTAGAACAAATAAATTTGAAAATTTTTCACATCAAAAAAAATTAGACATACCAACAAATTCAACAAAAACAATATACAATACTGCAAGAGAATTATTAAATGAATTACACAAACAAAGAGCGGTAAGACTAATAGGCTTAAGAGTAGCAGGTTTAGTAGAAGAAAATGAAATGCAATTATCATTATTTTCAGAAGAAGGAAGTAAAAAACAAGAAAAGTTAGATAAAACCTTAGATTCAATAAAAAATAAATATGGGTATGATGTAATAACAAGAGCAGGTGAAATGAAGGTAAAAAAATTAATTAATATTAGAGAAGAAAAAAATAATGCGAATAATGAATAATTTTGTCAACTATTGCAACTAAATTTAATAATATATATTATAAGCAATATTTTATCGAATAATTTTTTATTAGATATAATATTGTAGATATATTTGCCTTTAAAAAATCATTTTTTAAATAAGGAGGTAGGCACAAGATGGAAACAGATAAACCATGTTGCGTAGAAAGAAAAAGATGTTGCATAGACTTAATATTAGTAATATTAATAGCATTATTAGCTCTTGTAATTGGAATAATAATAGGAACTGCAACAACATTATTAACATTAGATTCATTTATAGTAATAGCTATAATTTTAGGAATATTAGTAGTAACAAGAATAGTAACTTTAATTTGTTGTAAAAAATGTTGCTATAAATAAAGAACATTTTTGTGAGAAAATCTAAAATCTGCATAAATATCTAATAGGAAAGTAAAACTTTCCTATTAGATAAAAATATATTAAAAATATTGACATGTAAAAAATATATAAATATAATTAGGACAAATTAATGAACTTTTGAAAGGAATGAAAAATAGATGCAAATAATAGATGGAAAAGAATTAGCAAGAATTATAAGAAGCAATTTAAAAGAAGAAGTAGAACAATTAAAAGAAAAAGGAATACAACCAAAACTTGCAGTAATAATGGTTGGAGATGATAAAGCATCAAAAGTATATGTAAGAAATAAATCTAAAGCATGTGAAGAAATTGGTATATTATATGAAGAATATTTATTAGAAGAAACAACAACTATGGATGAATTACTTAGTTTAATAAATAAATTAAATGAAGATGAAACAATAAATGGAATATTAGTTCAAAGCCCTTTACCTAAAGGACTAGATGCAAATGTAGCATTTAGAACAATATCACCAAAAAAAGATGTAGATGGATTTAATCCTATAAATGTTGGAAAATTATCATTAAATCAAGATTGCTTTGTTTCTTGTACACCTTATGGAATAATAAAAATGTTAGAAAGTAAAAATATAGAAATAGAAGGCAAACATGCAGTAATAATAGGAAGAAGTAATATAGTAGGAAAGCCATTAATACAATGCCTATTAAATAAAAATGCAACTGTAACAGTATGTCATTCTAAAACTCAGAATTTAGGAGAAATTACAAAAACAGCAGATATATTAGTTGCAGCAATAGGAAAGCCTAAGTTTGTAACTGAAGACATGGTAAAAGATAATGCTGTTGTAATAGATGTAGGAATAAATAGAACAGATGAAGGAAAATTAGTAGGAGATGTAGATTTCGAAAATGTATCTAAAAAAGCATCTTACATAACACCAGTACCTGGTGGAGTAGGACCAATGACAGTTGCAATGCTTATGGTAAATGTGGTAAAAGCAGCAAAAAATAATATGTAATATAGAAAAATAGTGGGGGCTATTTGTAGTTTTACAAATGCTCTCATTTTTTGTATATAAGAAAGGATAAAAATGATTAATAAATATTGGGTGTGGTTATCTAAAATACCAAACTTAGGAAGTAAAAAAACGAATCAATTAATAGAAATTTATAAAAATCCAGAAACAATTTGGAATTTAAAATATGAAGACTTAATACAAGTAGAAGGAATAGGAGATGCAACAGCAAAAAACATAGTAAATTTAGAATATAGAAAAAATCTAGATAAATATTTAGATTATATGAATAAATATAATATAGATATAATTACAATAAAAGATAATATATACCCTGAAAAATTAAAACAAATATATTCTCCACCAACTGTTATTTATATAAAAGGAAATAAAGAAATTTTGAATGAAAAGTCAATAGCTATAATTGGATGTAGAGATTGTAGTACATATGGAAAAAATGCAGCAAGAGAAATTGCATATGAACTATCTAATAAAGGAATAAATATTATAAGTGGATTAGCCAAAGGAATAGATAGTTTTGCACATATTGGAGCAGTACAAGCAAAAGGAAAAACTATTGCTGTACTAGGAAATGGATTAGATACAGTATATCCAAAAGAAAATGTAAATTTGGCAAAAGCAATAATTGATAATGATGGAGCTTTAATATCTGAGTATATTATAGGAACAAAACCAGAAAAGATGAATTTTCCAGCTAGGAATAGAATTGTTAGTGGATTGTCTGATGGTGTAGTTGTAATTGAAGCAAAGCAAAGAAGCGGAAGCTTAATTACCGTAGATTTTGCATTAGAACAAGGAAAAGAAGTTTATGCATTACCAGGAAACATATATTCTAAAAATTCCATTGGAACAAACGAATTAATAAAACAAGGAGCAAAATGTATAACCAATATAGATGATATACTAGAAGAATTTATATAAATGGTAAAATAATACACTAAATTACTTAAAAATCGCAAATTTTCAGAGTAATTTCTGGAAAATAAAAGGTTATTGCATTATTCAGATTTATTGCTGTTTTAAAGTAATA
>CANRGE010000062.1 GCA_947630065.1 uncultured Clostridia bacterium | reverse complement strand
CTATCTAAATTCAAGGTCTCAAAGAAGCGTAAAGATTTGTTGACGCGAAAATTTACAAAGTAAATTTTCTGTGCAAGGTTATTTTTTTAATATAATAGGAAAGTTCTACTTTCCTATTATATTAAAAAATAATTTACATAAGTATTGATTTATTACTCATTTTAGCTTATACTATATATAATTATTATAAAAGAAAGGATATAAAAAATGGAACCTATAATAATTGGTATAGCTGGAGGAAGTGGATCAGGAAAAACCACTCTTGCTGAAAATTTAAAAAAAGAATTTAATGACGACATCTTAGTTTTATCACATGACTACTATTATAAAAGACATGATGACTTATCTTTTGAAGAACGTAAACAATTAAACTATGATCATCCAAATGCATTTGATACAGACATGTTAGTTGAACATTTAGCTCAATTAAAGCAAGGAAAAAGCATTGCTCATCCTGTATACTCTTTTATAAATCATAATAGAGAAGACTATACAGTAACTGTAGAACCTAAAAAAATAATTATAGTTGAAGGTATACTTATATTTGAAAATCAAGCATTAATAAACCAAATGGATATAAAAATATTTGTTGATACTGATGCCGACATTAGATTTATACGAAGATTAATTAGAGACGTAAACGAACGTGGTAGAGACATAAACTCAGTAATTGAACAATACTGTAATACAGTAAAGCCAATGCATGAGCAATTTGTAGAATATAGCAAAAAAAGAGCCAACATAATAGTACCAGAAGGTGGAGACAACCAAGTAGCACTACACATGATAAAAGAACAAATACGCACATTTTTAGGAAATTAAATAAAAAAATACATAAAATATAAAAAAATGGAAAAAATGTAAATATAAATTTTAAAAAACATATTTACATTTTTTTATATTAGTGTTATAGTAACATATGTAAAAAAAATATTCCTCTTTAGCTCAGTTGGTAGAGCGCTCGGCTGTTAACCGATAGGTCGTTGGTTCGAGTCCAACAAGAGGAGCCACCTTTTAAAAGGTTGAAAGTAGCTTGTATCAATAGGTACAGGCTATTTTTTTGTTTAATACATATTATAATTTTTAATAATTTATAAAATTTAAAAATCACTAGAAGTATAAGCATTTTCACTATTTTTAATTTTTTTTAATTTTTTATCTAACTAAACAACTAGCTAAACAAAATTAAAAATTTAAAATTTTGTTTAGCTGGTGTTTAGTTAAGGTTGAAAAATCACTTATATATCAATAATTTCAGCAATTAAACAGTTACAAAATCGAATAATTTATTAAAAATTATATAAATGCTGTAAGTATTTATATAAGTCAATTACAGAGAATGATTTACATAAGTAAAATTTAACTTGTTTAAAAAATTATAATAAACCGATAACAATGCTTGTATTTCAATTAAATCTTAATAATTGTTTAGTTGGTATTATATTAGCGTTCTTCGTGATTATTACTTTTTAATTCTTTAATATTATTTACAATTAATTTTTCGTTCATATAATATTGATTTACTTTGTCAATTTCTTGTATTTTAAATTTGTCAAATACAGAAGTATAAGTATTTAATGTTACAGATACATCTTTATGTCCCATTAATTTTTGTACTACAACTGGGGACATTCCACTTTCAATACAACGCGTACCATAGCTATGTCTTAAACTATGAGTTGATATATCTGTTATATTAAAATATTTTTTTAGTATTCTTTTTAGTGCTGTATTTACATTTCCTGGGTTACCATATGCCTTATTAAGTGGTTTAAATAATAATTTTTCTTCATTACAACATCGTTCATTTGCAATTTCCATTTGTTCGATAATATATTCGTATAGAAAATCTGGTATAGGTAATATTCTTTTGCCAGAATAACTTTTTGTTTTATTGCCCATTATAACTTTATAATTTTCATCTTTAGTTAATGTTCTATGTATATTTATTCTTTTACTTTTTAAGTCAATATCATGTGTAGATAGTGCTAGCGCCTCGCCTACTCTTAACCCCATATACATTTGAAGAAGATAAACATTTTTATATTTACTTTTGTGTGTTAGAAGATAATCTGTAAATGCTTGTTGTTCTTCTACTGTTAAAGCTCGTACAATTTTATCTTGTTTATCACTTTTAGGTTTAATAACATTTTGCATAGGATTTTGCATTAAGTAGCCTTTGCTAATTGCTGTTTTAAAAGCTTGATTAAATTGTTGATATATTTTATTTATGCTTGAATTACTTAAATATTTTATAGTATTCAAATATTCTTGAATTTCTAAAGCACTTATTGTATCAATGTTTTTAGAACATAAAGGAACTTTCTCAAGCTGTTCTATTGTCTGAGTTACTCTTCCAAATTGAGTGGGAGAAATTTGATTTGTATCTAGTTTTAATTTTAAATTTGATTTCATCATTTCACATAACGGTATTCCATTATGTTCTATATAAAGAGGATTTTCTTTTTGATACATAATTGTACTTAAATATTTTTTTGCATCTTCTTCATTTATAAAACTTTTTGTTTTTTTCTTTATTTCACCAGTTTTTATGTCATATTCACTATATTGAGCATTCCATTTTTTCCTTTGCTTATTAAAATATATTGTACCTTCGCTGGTTCCTTTTTGTGCCATGCTATACGCCACCTTTCTTGTTCATTTTCCATAATAGATATGCTGCTAAAGTAATAGTTTTTCGCTTTCCTATTTCTATTGTTGGAAAATCTTTTTGCTTAAATAATTCATAAGCTTGATTTATTCCTATATGTAAATCTTTTGAAACATCTTGCACAGATAGGGTAATAAAAGGATTACTTATTTTTGATAAATAATTTATTACTATTTGTTCGTTTGAATCTTCTTTTGTATCTATTATTTTTTCATTTATATCATTCATTTTTTATTTTTCCCTTTCAATAATTTTATTAATGCCATTTCTATTGTTGTTAAAGAATTTATTATTGTTGTTTCATAATTTAGTGTTTTACTGCTACTTCCTTTTTCAAAATCTCTTTCGTAAAAATCCATAAAGTTTTTTACACTAGGTCTTTTTGTTTCTTTTAAAGTATTTTGAATATTACTTTTGTTTATTAAGTCTTGTGAATACCATATAATATCTTCTTGTGATAGACTTTCAAATTCTCGTTCTTTTCTATTAATTTTTACTAAGATAAAATCTCCATAAATAGTCTTTAATGGTAAAAGTATATTAGGAGATGAAATATTAGTTAATTTTTGATTAAAGCAAATTATAAATAAATTTTCATATGGAATAATGTCTAGATTATTTTTTATAATTGCTTTTTTTAATTTTTTTACACTTTGTATTATTTTTACTTCTGGTATTTTATTTGTTTTTTTATATAGCACTCTAATTGGAAAGTTATGTTTCGTTTTTATACTAATGTTTTGATTTAATGATTTTGTGTTTTTCCTTTTTGGCATTTTAAACATTTTTTCCACCGCCTTTAACAGTATCTGCTTTGGCAAGAGTGTTTAAATTATTTTTAAAATGCATTATAGCTTTATTCTTTAGTACAATAACTTGTTTCTTTGGTAATTTTAATCTTCTACAAATGTCGTTTAATCTCACATTTTCAACATATGTAAGATACAACACTTTTCTTTCAAGCAATGGAACAATTTTCATTGCTAAATAATAAGTTTCATTTGTGAAGATTTTTTCTAAATGGTTAATGTCAACATCAATGTTTTCTATAATATCTTCTATTTTTCCAATTGATTTTTGACAATAATCATTTTCTAGTAGATTTTTAATTTTATCATTTGTTAATAATGTTTCTTTTGTGTTGTGTTTGTTAGAATGTTTTTTTGGTTTGTTTTGATTTTTCATTTTTGAAATCTCCTATTTTTAATATTTGATTTCCGGAAATCTACAAGTATATTATAGCAAAGTAGTTTACATAAATAAAATCTGTAAAATTATCTTATCAAGGTAGGAAAATTTGCAAAATTATACTATTAAGGTAAAAATAATAGCTTTTTATAATAAAAAATAATAATTATTATTAATAAAATAAAAAAAATCACAATTTTTACCTTTTTAAGATAAAAAAAAGAGCCATAGGTACGAATGACAAAACCTATGGCTTATATTAAATAAACTATTGCGAGTAGTTTAAGTAATATCAATATTAATATTCTACTAAGACTTTAAATAAGGTTGGGGGAAAGTAATCCCCCAGTTGCTGATTATAGCAGCTATTATCCACCGTGGAAATAATTTTCTGTTTGTCATTCGTTTTTACTCCTCTCGTAAATATTTCTAATAAGAGTTAAACAATTATTTAAACATTACAAGAGGTAAACAAATGCCAACCTTGTAATATATATAACAGGCACTCGCAATGCCTGAAATAAACTTAATTGTTTCAAGCAATTTGCTTGTGCTGATACATATATACCACAATAGGTATAATCAGCCTTATCTTAATAGATAACTTAATTATAGCATAATTTAGCGAAAAATACAATGCTTGCTAGAAGATAGAAAAATATAAGGAAATATGTTATAATAAATTTAGTAAATGCTAAGGGGTGATCTAATATGTATAGTCTTAATTCTTATAATTTTGGAAATCTATTTAGAACAGCAAGAAAATCAAAAGGTTTAAGTATTGAAGAAATTGCAAAAAAGATAGATAAAGCACCAAGTACGGTCTATAAATATGAAAAAAATACTATAATTCCAGATTTTGAAACAGTTATTAGCATTTGTAATGCATTAGAAATTAGCTTAGACGAATTAGCTTTTAAAGAAGAAGTTGATACAAATATTGATATGACAAGAAACCCATTTCCTACCAATATTTTATATATGTATTACATTGATAATATAGATAAATTATATGAAATGAAATTAGAAATAAAAGTAGAAGACGGAATTATGAAAGTATATTTTAAAGTACCCTCTTTAAATGATAAAATATTCTTTGTAGGCTCTATTGAGTCAAACTCTGATGTTTGTTTTATCATATTAAAAAATTATAGTTTTAGCAATACACATTTTGAAAAAGTTATGATGTTTATAAATATAACACACTCAAGTGATAATATAAAAATGGGAATTATATGTGGAGAGAAAGATAATACATATATACCAGTAGTAAAGAAAATATGTATTGCAGAACAACCATTAAAAGATAATGAAAAAGTTAAGATGATAAAAAGATTAGAAATAACAAAAAAGGAAATAGAACAAATAAAAGATGACGGATATTGGTATCCAGATGTTTCAAATAAAACAGGCTATTAAATAAAAGTAAGAGTAAATAGATATATAAATATTTATCTACTCTTACTTTTATTTTTTATTAGGAATATATTCTACAATATCTGTTATAGAACAATTAAGATAATCACAAAATCTAGCTAGTACTATAATATCTAATTTAACTAAATCACCAGTAAGTAATCGTTGTAAAACTTTAAAATCAGTATTTGTATCACGCATTAATTTATTTTTACTAATATTTTTTTCTTTTAATATTTTTTCTAGCTTAAAAATATAATAACCATTTTCAATATTAATTTTTCTAATATTATTCATACAAAATCACCTTAAATGTATTTTATATTTCAAATTGTTACTTGACTATTGGTTATACAACCAGTATAATAAAAACGGAGTTGATTAAATGAATAATATAAGAAAATATAGAAAAGAAAAAAATATGTGTTTATCTAGCTTAGCAGAAAAAACTGGATTTTCAATAGGGTATTTATGCCATTTAGAAAAAGGCTCGAGAAATAATCCAACATATAGAGCAATGCAAAAAATAGCAAATGCATTAGAAAAATCAATTGCAGAAATATTTCCATAAAAATATAAAATATGAATTGACAGAAAAACAACAAACTTATATAATAACAATATAAAAAATAGAAAGAAGGAAAACAAATGAAAAATGGAAAAAGCTTAGAGGTTATACACACACACACACACGAATAGGAAAGAAAAAGGAATAACACTAATAGCATTAATAATAACAGTGATTTTGTTACTAATCTTGGCAGGTGTAGCAATAAACTTTGCATTAGGAGAAAATGGAATATTAAAAGGAACAGAAACTGCAGTAGATAAATACCAAAACAAAGCAGAACAAGAACAAAACGAACTTGCAAAAATAGATGATTATATACAAAATGGAAGATCTACTAATGAAAATGCAAATAAATATTCTACGGATGAACAAGTAATTGGAACTTGGATTGACGGAAAACCACTTTACAGAAAGGTAATAACGAGTTCCATAGGTTTAACTTACGGAACTATCTTAATTGAAAATGTAGATACTATGGTTAATCAATATGGTTCACAAAGATATAATCCGACTGGAGAGCCATTTCATTTTCCTATAATTTATGGAAGTGATATATTAAGAGGTATTTTAAACACTTCAAATCAAATATATTTACATGCTAATGGAAAGTACAATTTAACTACAAGTATTGGAGATATAAAATGGGTATTTGAGTATACAAAAATAACAGATTAAAAATAAGCACATATAAGAATATGACATAATTCTTATATGTGCTATATTTATTTTTCCATATTCTTCACAAAATTATTAACTATTCTTTTAAACCTATCAATAGGAAAATCAAATAAATGCTTTACTACTTCAAATGTTTTTGATATATAGTCTTTTAATTTATAATTTTCTTGTTTTAGTGTATTATTTTCTTGCTTTAATTTCATATTTTCTGCTTGTAATTCTTGTAATTTATTGATAGCTTTATATGCTTTTGTAAGCTGTAATTTTAGTCTATTAGTATATTGTACTAATTCTTGATTTTGTCTTATTATTAATGCTTCATTTTTTGTTTCTAATGGTTTTATTTCTTCTTGTGTTATTTCATATTTTATATTTTCATAATTTGTTATTTGTTTTAATGTTTCTATTGGTATATGTTTATTTTCTTTTGTTTTTCCTCTTTCTAAATCAAATCCCGCTTTTGTTATATATGAATAAAAATTGTCTTGTAATTCTCTATAACTGTCTTTACCTTTCCAATATTCACTACAAGCAATTTTATTTATTTCTTTTCCATTTTTATCTTTTGTATGTACTACTGGAACAAATACTATATGCATATGTGGTGTTGTTTCGTCCATATGTACCTTTGCAGATAATATATATTTTTCTCCCAAATTTTTATAGTTTGCAACAAAATCATATGCAGTTTTAAAATATTTTTTTGTTTCTTCTTCTCCAATAGTTTCAAAAAATTCTTTGTCAGAAGTTATAATAAATTCACAAGCTATATTAGTTGTTTTTATTATTCTACCTTTTAAGTCATTTTCTTCTTGTAGTTTTTTTATTGCATTAGTATATGTTGTATTACATTTTTTTATTGAATAATTGTTTATTGAATTATTTTTATTAATATCTTTATTAGAGTAATTAGTATTTTTTCTTTCGTTATGTTTATATAGTCCTGGTAAATTATCTTTTTTATAATTTTCATTTCTAATAATAGCATAACTCATTTTTTTATATTCCTTTTTTATAAGATAGCCTTCGTAGGCTTACAAAAAATAAATACCCCCTTTTGATTTTTCTTAATAAAACTTTTTTAGTTTCTAACATACTAGAAGCTCACAAAGTGAGCTTCGTATGATTAGGAGGAAAACTTCCCCCTAATAACCCCTTTTACATGCTAGATATTGAATTTGTTTTGCTTCGCAAAATCAAATTCAATATCTTTAGCATGATAGAAAAATAGTCGCTATTGCTCCTATTTTTCTATATTTGCGATTTTGTAAGCTTAGGCAGACTATGTCTGCACAAAGCTCACAAAATCTATTTAAGTGTGTGCCTATGTTGTAATTTTCATTTATGCTAATTTTTAGTAATTTATTTTAACTGTTTTTGTTTAAACCGCTAACTAAACAAAAGCCCTTAAAATAGTTGATATTACTATAAACTTATCGGCAAGAGGAGCCAAAAACCGATAGGCTTACTATCGGTTTTTTTATGCTCCTCTTGTTGGACTCGAACTAATTTTTCCTTTGTCGAAAAAAGTAGAAATAATTCTGTCAAATAATATTGAATTTTAAAATTTGCAATGATATACTTTTTTCAACATAATACATAAAAAAATTAAATGAGTAAAGATTATTGAAAATAGAAGGTAAAATATGAATAAAAGATTCAAAACCATATTATTAATAATATTTTTAGGAATATTCTTTTTTTCTTTATATAAAGTAGTCTTTTATTTTATAGAATCAAATAATAATAAAAAATCAACTAACAATCTTATAGAAAAAGCGATAGTATTTGAAGAAAGTAATGAAGATAAAGAAAAAAATGAATATGAACTTCCTTTCACAGTAGATTTTAATGTATTAAAGCAACAAAATGACGATATTGTAGGATGGATTTATTCAGAAGACACTCCTATTAATAATCCTGTTTTGCAAAGTGATGATAATGCTTATTATTTACGAAAATTAATAACTGGTGAATATAATTCAGGTGGAAGTTTATTTATGGATTATAGAAATGATTCAAAAATTCAGAATAACAATACTATAATATATGGACATAACATGAAAAATGGAACTATGTTTGGTAGTTTAAAAAAATATAAAAATCAAGACTATTATGAAGCTCATAAACTGATGTACTATTTTACACCTGAAAAAAATTATTTAGTAAGAGTATTTTCTGCATGTACTGTATCAGCAAATTCTAGTATTTATACATTTAATAATTTACCTCAAAGTACAATAGACAATATTATAAAAAAATCTAATTTTACAAGTGATGTTGTAGTAACAAAGGATGATAAAATTTTAACACTTTCAACTTGTTCGTATGAATATAATGACGCAAGATATATTGTACTTGGAAAACTTGAAGAGATACCCAATGAGCAACTTGATTAAATAAAATTGTACAATAAAATTTTTACATAAATATAAATTTTAAAAATGTTATTTTGTTAGTAAATTAAAAAATCTAGCAAAATAAGAAATTAAAATGAAAACAAACTTAAAAATTCATAAAAATAAATACTTAATATTTTTAATATATTAAGTATTTATTTTATAACAATATTAAATTGTAACTAATGGTTTATATGGTCTTTTGTTTAACTCTGGATGATATGTTTGAAAATTTACTAGAAAATCAATTGCATTATCAAAATCTTTGAATAATACTTCAATTTTTTTATCATCTTCATTGTAATCTACTTCATTTTCATTTCTATTCTTTTTCCAGATTAACGTATCTTCCTGAGTATTTTTTAAGATTGTAACTTTGAAATATCTGTTTTTCTTTTCTAAGAATATCATTATTTCTTGTAAATCTCTTTCACCCATATAATCTACTATTGATATTATAGTATTATTTAAAAGTGCATTTTCCTCGAGAAACCGTATAATTTCCCATTTACAATATTTTTTGTTATTAATCATTTTTACCCTCCTAAATTATTAATGAAAGTTCCTATAGTGTCTTATAGATAATATTCATATACTTTAGCATATTATACAAAATATTTCAATAATTTCTTTAATTTTTCTTCCCTTTTTCGACATTTTTCATCATTATACATTTTATTTCAAATAGATTGTAAAATAAATTCTTGAAAAATTTTTCCTATATTTTCTATGTACTAAAGAACAAATCTCGCTTCGCGAGACCTTTTCTCTACATCTTAAAGTTTGCTATCTAAATTCAAGGTCTCAAAGAAGCGTAAAGATTTGTTGACGCGAAAATTTACAAAGTAAATTTTCTGTGCAATGTTATTTTTTTATATAATAGGAAAGTAGAACTTTCCTATTATATAAAAAAGGATTTATAGATATAAATAAAATTATTTGTATCTATAAATCCTTTTTAATTTTGATTATTTAATAAATAAAAAAACCTGGCGACAACCTATCTTCCCAGCAGGGTAACCCACAAGTATTTTCGGCACATTAGAGCTTAACTTCTGTGT
>CANRGE010000061.1 GCA_947630065.1 uncultured Clostridia bacterium | reverse complement strand
TAATATAAAAAAATTAAAAGAAAGGGATTAATCAATTAAATAGATTAATATTTCTATATAATTGATTATACGAGAAAATTATGAATTATAATGAAATGTCGCTAATGGATTTAAGAGAATTAGCAAAAGAAAAAGGACTTAAAAATATATCAAAATTAAAGAAGGATGAATTAATAAAATTATTAGATAGCCAAAATGAAGCTCCTTCTGAAATAAAAGTAGAAGAAAAAATGAATAATGATTCTGGATACAAAGTAACAAACGATGAAGATGAAATTGTTGAAGGAATTTTAGAAGTATTACCAGATGGATATGGATTTTTAAGAGGAGACAATTATTTACCTAGTCCAAAAGATGTGTATATATCTCCTGTACAAATTCGTAGATTTAAATTAGACACTGGAGATATGATAAAAGGTATTAGTAGAGCACCAAAAGAAGGAGAAAAATTTCCAGCTTTAATATATGTTGGAGAAGTTAATGGTGAAGCTCCAGAAATGGCTTTTAAGCGTAAAAGTTTTGATGACCTAACACCAATATACCCTCAAGAAAGATTACGCCTAGAAACTAATTCTACAGAATATGCAATGAGAATAATAGATTTAATGTCTCCAATAGGAAAAGGGCAAAGAGGAATGATTGTTGCTCCTCCAAAAGTAGGAAAAACAACATTATTAAAAAAGATAGCAAATAGTATTTCAGCTAACAATCCAGAAGTAAAACTTATAGTTTTACTTATAGATGAACGACCAGAAGAAGTAACAGATATGAAGCGTTCTATAAATGGAGAAGTTATATATTCTACATTTGACGAACTACCTGAGCATCATGTTAAAGTTGCAGAGATGGTATTAGAAAGAGCCAAAAGATTAACAGAACAGAAGAAAGATGTTGTAATATTATTAGATAGTATTACAAGATTAGCAAGAGCATATAACTTAGTTATACCATCATCTGGAAGAACTTTATCTGGAGGATTTGATCCAAGTGCATTACATAAACCAAAGAAGTTTTTTGGAGCAGCTCGTAACATAGAAGATGGGGGAAGCCTTACAATTTTAGCAACTGCATTAATAGAAACAGGAAGTAGAATGGATGAAGTAATTTTTGAAGAATTTAAAGGTACAGGCAATATGGAAGTTCACTTAGATAGAAAACTTTCAGAAAAACGAGTTTTCCCAGCAATAGATATAAATAAATCAGGAACAAGGAAAGAGGAGCTATTATTATCTCAAAAAGAACTAGAAACAGTATTTACTTTAAGAAAAGCAATGTCTACAATGCCAGTTTCAGAAATAACTGAACAATTATTAAACCAAATAGTATCAACAAAAAATAATGAAGAATTTTTAGATAGAATGAATTATTTTTTAAAACAAATTAATAAATAAGTTTTATAATTTTGCTAACAGTCTAAACTTTATTTTAAACTGTTAGCAATTTATTTATATTAATTTATCATTTTTAATAGAAGATAGAAGGGAGCACTAAAAAGTATCACAAAAAATATTACGCAGAACATTGCACAAAATCAAAGTTTTGTGCAAATAGAGATAGGAATAAAACTATATCCTTGCAAATTGCCTCTATTCCTTACTATTATCCACTTTTAGCTAATTCTGTCTATATATTTAAACAGCAAGTTATATTACTTTAATATTAAAATGTCTTAAAAACGATTTTACAGCTTCGTTATTTTAAGCTTATTACAAGTTTTTCTTAATCATATATATAATTTTATTTTTTATATCTTAAATTTTAATTTTCTATACTTGTATTTTAAAAAATTTATCAAAAATCTACAAATGCCTATATTTCAGTATTTTGCTTAATTTTATAGACAACAAGTTATATGTCTTTTTTATAAAAATGTCTTAAAATCGAACCTCGTAAGCCGTTTCTTTGAAGAATTTCTCGCCATATAATCGTTGACGCAAAATCAAAGATTTTGACAACGATTTATCTCGTGCGTCGGTTTTTTGACCTTTTTTCAGCATTTTTCAAAAACCATTGATTTTACAATATTTTACTAAATTTACATTATATAAAATGTCTTAAAATTGATTTTGAAGCTTTATGAAATGAAATTATTTTATAATATTATAATTAGAAATTTATTTTTAAAATTTTATAAAACATTTTCAAAAATTACATTTAAATTTACAAAAATTTTAATTACAACAAATGTTCGTTTTTGAATCTAATGTTCGTAACAAAATAAAATTTTAAATTATAAATTTTATTTTTATGTTTTTGTTCTATAAAAATTTTTTATAAATATTTTTATAGGAGATTAAAACTTAATTTTGAAATTTTATTAATTTTTATTTTAAATTTAAGATATCCCATTTTTCAAAACAGCCTCTCTCTCCTACTCTATAAATTTTTTGCTTTTTTAACTCTATATTGAGTTATATAAATTGACTATTTAATTTTTTCCTATAATATTCAACTTCTATAATTGTTCCATCAGGATAAACTTCTTGATCACTTTTAATATAATCTATAAAACCATAGTGTTTATATATTGCTTTATTTTGTTCTTCTGAAGGTTCTACTCCTAAAGTAACATATTCATATCCCTTCTTTTTTAGATCATTTAACATATAGTGAAATAACTTACTAAAATATCCTTTTCCTTGATACTCATTATTTGTACGAAATGCTGATAAATACACACATTTATCACTAATAAGATTATTACTATTTTGGACTGTTTTAGCATCTAAATGTGCTGTTGCTTCACATATTATCATTCCATTTAAAATTCCATAATAAGGAATAATATATCCTTTTTTATAATTATCTATATTTTCTTTTTTCCATTTTACCCAATTACTTTTATCTTTGACTGCAATAGATATTTCATAATCCCATTTTTCTTGCATCTCTTTTATTGAAGCAATTTTACAAATATAATTGTCCATTTTTAATCACCCTTTATAAAAACAAATTACTATTTATCTAATTAGCATAGACAAAAATTATAATAATTGTTCTAATATTTTATTAACATTAGGAAAAATAATATTTTTCATTCCATGATTATATAAATTCAAAACTTTTGTTGCCTTATCTACAATTTCCGTTTGCAATTTATTTGATAATCTTATAGGAACTTTATTCTTTATATATTGGCTTTCTACATATTGTTCTGTTACAGGAAACATATTTTGTATTAAGAAAGCACTATATGTATTTGCTACATCTCCAAAAACAATTGTATCGATTGATGGCTTTTTTCTAATTTGATTTGTATTTTCTATTTATCAAAAAATTTCTTCATCGTGATAATTTCCATCATCATCTATATGTACATTCATAAAACAATCTTCGCACATACCATCATATGTTTCGTATTCTTCTTCTGATATTTTTTTAAAGCACATTTCGCATTCAAATTCTTCTTCCATTATTTTTGGTTCAGAAGAAGTGAGATATTCATCTGATTTATCATATACTTCTTTTACGTCTGTATTATAATTATAGCTTTTATTTGAAACAATATTATTTTTAGCAATAATATTGTTAATTTCTTCAGTTCTATCTTTTTCTTCTATATAAATATAATCTATCATAAATATTAATATTAATAAAAATAAGATAATTCCTCCAACAAAAGTAGGTATAAAATTAACAATTGCAATATATACTATCGTATATAATATAAAGCAGAAAAAATTATTTAAATCAAATAACTCCAATAATCCTACTCCCAAAGGGAATAGAATACCAAATATTATACCATGACTTATACTTAAATTATTGTCTTTACTATAAATATAACCTACATAGCCACATATTCCTGCAATTAGTAAAATAAGTATAAGCGTTCCTAATAAATCACTCAAGTCATTAGAAATAAGTTCGCTTTTTATTTCTAATTTAGATTTTTCTTTTTTATTACTTTCCATTTTCATTTTTCCTTAAAATATATTTTTTCTATAATTGGCTACTATAACCTGACATTTCAGTTGTTGGATTTTGCATTAATTTTTCTTAACAGAACGTTCATAGCGTCACCAATAACTAATCCAATTATACCATTTCTCGAGTCCATAATTCAATTTTCTTTATAAACTTTCTGTTTTTCTTAATCTATATTTATTAATTTGCAAAATATCTTCAAAGTCTGCATTTCCATCTTCGTTTACATCTCCAGCTACTAAATTAAATTGTTCTAATGTAGCTTTCCCTAATCTATGCTTATTGATTTGCAAAATATCCTCAAAGTTGGCATTTCCATCTCCAGTTGCATCTCCTTTAACTATAATAGTATATTGTGATGTAGAACCGATTTTTAATGTCATGCCTGTTACAATTATTGTGTCTTCTCTTATTTCATTTCCATTTTTATCTGTGATAACAGCATTTTGATTTGTTTTTATATTTTGCATAAAATTACTAAATGTTGTTTGTGGTTGAACCTTTGAAATGCAATCTTCTTGTATTTTGTATTCTTCAGAAGTTATGTCTAAATAGAAACTGCTTAATGCTTCATATCCTTTTTTTATCATTAATTCATCCCAATTATCTGGTAATTCTATTTCTACTGTTTTATATCCTGCACCTGGCATTGTTTGTATTTTATTTCTACTTTCATCTCCTGTTAATAAAATTTTAGTTTCACCTTTATTCATTGTAGCTACTGTCATTATTTCATCTTGATTAGGTAGTAGATTTTTAAACCATGCTGGTGTTTCAGTCATTTCAGCTTTTTCAGTAGATGTTTGTAATAATTGGTTATAATGTTCTTGTAGTGAAGATGCACTACTTCCACTACCATAGTAATTTGCGTAAGCACGAAGCCATAATGGTCTTCTAGCAGTATTTATTAAGGCATCTTCTAATGAATTTTTTGTAGTATATTTTGTTACTAAATCCTCTGCAGTTGCTTTTGTTACAAATAATGTTCTATATACTTGTGCATTACCTGTACCTAATCCACTTTCTTGTTTTTCTGTTATATCAAAAGCCATAAGTTTCATAATTTCATCTGCATCAGTTGTTGCGGGAGTTACACTATTACCCCATTGCAATGCTGCTGATGCTGTTATTGCATTTGAATTTAATTTCATACCTTGTGTAACATGGTAAGGTTCCCATCCTACTTCTAAGCATGATTCTTCATCTTCCGAAAAAGTCCATGGAGAAAGATAGCCAAATGTATCATTTCTATTATTATATCCTGCTATATTTAGCATTGCTAATTCTATAAATTTTGCAAGTGTTTTATTTTTTTCTTCACTTATCATACCTTGCTCATGGTCGATTCCTAACTGTCTTGCAATAGGACCATTTATCCAAGCATACGGTGTCCAACCATCAGTGCTTGTTAGTGTTTTTAGCCAATTCTCATCTTCTAAACATTTTACAAAAGCTATACAAAGTGGCATATATTCTTCTGGGCATCCTGCCATTGCAGCATTTACTGCAACTGAATAAACACTACACTCTGTATTATTTGACGCAATTTTACATAGAATGTCATTAGCTTTATATGGAGTATATGCAAAATATTCTTGTACCTTTTCATCTGTTGGTGGAACAATTGGTGTACCATCAGTCCAACCATTTTTTTCAAAATATTCTTGTACACAATCATAACATCCTGAATATATAGTTTCACTACTATTTCCTATTGGTGATACAACATCATAAGTGCAATCCTGTGTTATTTGACCACAATCATCACAAATAACATTATCATTACAGTTATCACAATCAGTTTCAGTATTTGTGCTTGTTGTATTTACTTTTTGAGTACCTATGTAGTAACTACTTAAAGGTTGATATCCTTTTGCTATCATTAATTCATCCCAATTATCTGGTAACTCTATTTCTATTGTAGAATAAGCTCCACCAGGCATTACTTGTGCTTTATTTGCATTAGAGTCTCCTGTTATTAAAATTGCTGTTTCCACTCCAGTTATTGTTGTATATAAATGTTGTATATTATTTGTTGTTATATTGTTTTTATTCATTGTTGCTATTGTCCAAATTTTCTCATCTGGTAATAGGTTTTGTAGCCATACTGGAGTTTCTGTTTCTTTAGCCTGTTCAGTTGAATCTTCTTTCAATTTATTATATTGATCCTCTAAACTTCTTCTACTAAAAGATTGATTACTTCCTGTATTTCCCCAATAATTCGCATAAGCACGAAGCCATAGGGGTCTTCTAGCAGTAGTTATTAAAGCATCTTCTAATGAATCTTTTGAATATTTTGTTGCTAAATTTTTTGCAACTGATTCTGTTAAAAATATTGTTCTAAAAACTTGTGGCTTAGTTGTTCCTAAACCATTTTGACCTTTTTCTGTTATATCAAAAGATATGAGATTTTTAATTTCTTCTGGATTACTAGTTGCAATCTTTGTACTATTTCCCCATTGTAATGCAGAAGCTGCTGTTAAAGCATTTTGGTTTATATCCATACCTAATGTTACATGATAAGGTTCCCATCCTATTTCTAAACATGCTTCCTCATCTTCTGAAAAAGCCCATGGAGTAAGGTATCCAAATGTACCCATTCTATTATCTTTCACATAATATCCTGCCAAATTTAACATTGCTAATTCTATAAATCTAGCAAAAGCCTTGTTATTTTCTGAGTTTATATGTTCAGAGTCAAATCCTAATTGTCTTGCAATAGGTCCATTAATCCAAGCATAAGGTGTCCATGCATGTGTACTTGATAATGTTTGTCTAAAGTTTTCATCTGCCAAACATTTTGTAAATGCTATACAAAGTGGCATATATTCTTCTGGGCATCCTGCCATTACAGCATTAGCTGCGACAACATATAATGTTGCTTTTCTACTAGATGGAGCTATTGAAGGTACAATTGTTGCATCTTCATTTACATATCCTTTTTCTGATATATAAGGTGTATATTTTAAATATTCTTTAATTTTTTCGTTTGTTGGTGGAACGATTGGATTTCCGTCTGTCCACTCATTCATTTTAAAATATTCTTGTACACAATCATAACAACCAGAGTATACTATTTCATTATATGGTGTTTCCTCTGGCTGTCCATTTTGTATTTCCTCATCTGAAATAGGTGTTGTTAGTCCTTCTTTGATTTGTTTCCAAAGTACTTCTCTTGCATTTTTTTGTAATTCTTCTTTAGTTGCAGATGAAAATGCTCCTGGATATTCTGCTGTTCTTAATACAGGAACACCTCTATTTACACCTGTTGATTTTATTTCCGCAATAAATGAAGGTGCACCAACAGTAACTGTTGGAATACCTATGTATTCTGCTGCAATTGATGAACCAGTTTCTTTTACTGTACATAACCCACATCCACAATTTCCAGATACAACTGCATCTATGTTTAATTCCTTTAACTTATTTTGGAAATTTTTAGTTTGATTGCTTGGCTTTTGAGGAGAATATACTCCACCTGAACCAATTTCACTTAAAACATACACAGTTGCTGTAGGATATTCCTCTAATATACATTTTTTTATTTCTGAATATGTTACACTTGCATTAAAACTTCCACCAACTAATGCAATGTTTTTTCCATCTAATGTATCTAATCTTTCAGCTTGTGTTATCATATCAATTGTTCCATATCCTACTGGAGATACAACTGAATATACACATTCATCTGTGGTCTCACATGTTTGGCAAGTTATTTGGTCATCACAAGTTTCACAATCTGTATTATTATTTATATTTTCTTCATATGTTTTACAATCTGTACTACCATTGCATTCGTCTTCTACTGCAATTACTATAGCTGAAAATGGAAAAATATTAACGAGTATAGTTATTAATAAGAATACTGTTAATATTTTCATTTTTAGGTTGTAAATCATAAAAAATCCTCCTATTATTTATAATAATTAATATTTATATTTTATCATAAATAATAGAAATCGTCAATTTTAACTGAAAGACATAGCAAATGGTCCATTTCCTTTTTCATAATTATTTGTAAGTTCTTTTTTTATTTACTATTTATTATTTTATAAATTAGTTATATTATATAAAACAAGTTATTCACTATTACTTACTGTTGCTTACCTTTGCTAATTAAATATATAATATTTTTTATTGACATAACAAAAAATGTATATGCATAATATATATGCGCAAAGAATCTATAAATAAGCTGAATTATTTTATTGTCAGGTAAAATTCTTTGTACTTTTGCAAAAAATCTAACATAGTTTTCAGGAGCATAAATTAGTGAGAAATTTATTTTTACAGATTTTGGATTATACTTTATACCTGCAGATTGATTAGTAAAATTCCAAAAAAAGCCTTTATCCATTTCACGCAAAAAAGATAATCTATTATTATCTGCAAAAAAAGCACTTTTAAATACTATTTTTGCATTTCTTCTATCAGCACGATTTTTTATTTCATGCTTACTATATAGGGTATAACCAGAAAACAACTTTTCAGCGACTTTTTGCCAATTTTCTACGATGTTTTTATATAAATTTTTTTCATTATCTGCCCAAAAAAGAGGTACTTTTACTTCAGATGTATCATCATTCATTATATAAGTTTGAACACCACCATGAGGAGCAGCTGAAAGAAGTTCATATAATTGACGATTAGTTCTTAAAATGCTATTGTATGAAAATTCTGTTGTTTTGTCAGAAAATAATAAACCATATTTTTCAATAGGAAAATTTGAATCATTATCACTATCTATCCCTAAATAAAGGCCTATAAGTTTTTTATTAAGAATATTCTCAAGACCTATCTGCATAGTTCCCTTGTAACCAACATCCACAATATTATTTTTATCTTTTGAAGTAAAAAAGTTACTAGAATATTTCGAAAAAGCCTTTTTATTTAATGACACTTGTTTTTTAATATCAGAATGTAGTAAATCAATTATTTCCTCACTAATAGGTGTGTCCGACTTTAGGTTATACTTTTCTATAATTTCTTTTTCATCTAATATTCCAGCGGAAAGCAAATAATCATGTACATTCATATATTTGTTAGTTCTTCCATTCTGTTCAATTTTTTCAAGCTGAACAGAAGTTATTGCCATACGAGAACATAAAAAATATGATGTTTCAGGTATATTATCTTTAGTACAATGAAGAAAAATATATGATTCAAACAATCTTTTATAAAACCATCCTTCACGAGATAAGAAAGTTAGTTTGTTTCCATTATTCATATCATACAAACGCTCTATAAAAGAATGAAATAAAACAACATATTCTGAAAAAGGTTGTCTATATTTATAACAATACTTTATAAACTTTTTGCAAATATAATTTGAATTATCTTGTATATATCTCATTCTTAAATGAATATAAACTTTATGTAAAAATCGCATCCTATAAATTGTCTTTAAGCCATTTTTTTTGGCTTGTTTCTTATCACTATTAAAACTATCTCCAATCATTATTGCTTGGTTAGGAGATAGTTTTAAATAATCCATAACATATTTATAAAGAGTCCCATTTGCTTTTTCTGCTCCACAATCTGACGATACAAATATTTTGTCAAAAAGTGTAAAATCTATATTCTGAACTTCTAAAAAACTTTTTAATTCTTCTTTTCCTAAATGAAAGTCAGAAACTATGTATATCTTGGCTCCATTAAGCTTCGCTTTCTTTAATTCATTAATTAATTTTTTGTTAGGATATTGTACAGCATATTCCAATGAACATTCAAGTTCTTTACAATAGTTAATAAACTCTTCATTTTTTACTTTTAATTTTAAACCACTTTCTTTAAAACATAATTGCTTATACATATTGCTAATTGCAGAAAAATAATAGTTTTTTATTTCTTGAGTAGTTAATTTTGAAAAACAATCTTTTCTGATTTTTAAAAGTTCATTTGAAGATATTGTTAAATCAAATTTTTTCTTAATATTGTCAGCCCAATAGTTTAAGAGTTGAAAAGGGTGAATAGTTCTAAACATAATTGTATCGAAAAAATCAACTAGATATACTTTTGAATTCTTATATTTTATCATTATTATCCTCCACTATTATTTCATCTTTATTTTGTTACAATAAATTGTTTATTTACTGGTAATTTATATTGTCAAACTTTTGGGGCTCAGCACAGTTACTAGTTCATTATATCATTTGATGTATTTTTTTGCAATCTTTTATTTCCTATTTTCAAGTATCTCTTGTTGTAGTGTCCTTTATAAACATCCATTTGTCCTTTTTCTCCTATATTTTTTGGAGTTTTATATTTCTTTTTTTAAGTAAATTCTTTCTGATATTTTATATGATATATATAACATTAAAATCATAGCTACTGGAAATACTATCATCCAATATGCATCTATAGACTCTAACATTTTTATTATTGATGACAAATCAACATATTTTGCAACAACTCCACCTATAATTGCAATACCGAATATTATTACAAATATTCCTATTCTTGCTTTTTCTGGACCAAATTTATACATTGCTGGATACATAAGTGATTGTAATAAAATTGTGGCAAATATAGATCCAACAATACTTCCTATAATATTTTCAAAATCTATTACATTAGTTTTAGTATAAGAAATTATAACGGTTAATGCTGTTATTAATATAGTTGTTGCGCTAATAAGTATTATTGTAGCAATATATTTTCCCCTTACACTATTTTTTCTACCATTTGGCATTGTTACTGCATAAGCATCCCATTTGTTAAAAGTATCATAACTAAATGTTGACATCATTATCATTACACTCATAAATGGTATTAAAAAAGATAAATCCATTTGACCTTGAAAATTCATGAGAGCATATATGATTAGTAATATCACTAAAATTTTAATATTACTTTTTATCATTAATAAATCTTTTTTTATAAAACCTAACATTATTTTTCCCCCTTAATCATTAATACCATAAGTTCTTCAAGTGTTATTTTATCTATTGTATTAATTGCATATTTTTTACT
>CANRGE010000060.1 GCA_947630065.1 uncultured Clostridia bacterium | reverse complement strand
TGCAAAAAAATAAAGAAAAGGAAGGTAAAGAAATATGAAATTTGATAAAAGTACAATAGAAGATTTAGTAAAAGAATTAAATGATGCTCCAGCAGAGCAAAAATCAGAAAAAATAGTTGAAACAATACAAAGTATTGTAGACCAAGAATATGCAGAAACTATAAAACAGTATCAAAAAGAATTTGAAGAATATAATGCATCTAAAGAAAGTGATAAAAAGTTTGGATTACGTTCTTTAACTGCAGAGGAAAAACAATGGATAGATAGAGCTGTAAAACAAGCAGATACTTCAAGTATAAAAGGAAATGAAATAGATTACTTACCAGATACTACAGTAAGTTATATATTTGAAGACTTAAAAACAGAGCACCCTTTATTTAATTATATAGATTGGGCACCTGCAGGAGTAAAGAAATGGTTTATTTCTGAAAGAAGCGGAAAAGCAACATGGGGTAAATTAACAAGAGCGATAGTAGACCAAATTGAAGCAGAAGTGAAGATATTAGATTTAGATGTTAATTCTTTATCTGCATTTATGTTTGTTCCACAAGCAATTATAGAATTAGGATATAAATGGATAGATAAATTTGTAAGAACAGTTTTATTAGAAGTAAATGATGAAGGAATAGAAGAAGGTATTATAACTGGTGATGGCAAAGATTCTCCAATTGGATTACTAAAAGATTTAGAAGGAGCAGTAGTTTCTGAAAAATATCCAGATAAAAAAGCTGTTGAAGTAACTGATTTAGGACCAGACAGTTTTGGAAAAAGTGTATTACCAACATTAAATAGAAAAGGAAAAAGGAATGTAAGTAAAATAGTAATTATAGCTAATCAAAATGAGTTGGATACGAAGATATATAAAGCGACACATGTATTAGGATTTAATGGATATGTAAAAGCAGATAATTATAAAGAATTTGATTATGTAGCTAGTCCATTTGTTCCAGATAATAAAGCTATTGCATATATACCTAAAAAATATACTGCAGGAATTTCAAGAATGGGTATAAAACAAAGTGATGAATATAAATTTTTAGAGCAATTAAGAACATATGTAGTTTTAACATATGGAAATGGAAGATTAAAGGCAAATGATGATGCAGTAGTTTTAGATATAACAAATTTAAAACCATTAAAACCAATAGTAGAAACAGAAACAGTATCACCCTAGCAAAGCCACGATAAAAGTGGCTATACCAAGCAATGAGACATCATTGAATTTAGGTGAAAAGACAGTTCAAGATTTATGTGAAAATTTAAGTATTGATGATACTGGAAAAGTAACAGGTGCTTTAAAACATGTAACAAATTGGACTGAATTTTCATCAAATGAAGATGAAAAGACTGGTAATTATATTCCATTATACTTTGAAGAAGCAAAAGGACAGGCAAAAGGTACTGTTAAATGTGAAATCAAAGGAACAGGTGTAAAATTAAAGAAACCAGTTTCTGTTGATTCTAAAGATGGTTTAATAGTATTCCAAGTACATAACAAGGATAATACTATTGAAATTACAAGCGAAGGAAAAGAAACTAGAACATTAATATTAACAGATTTAGAGTTAAGACAAGAATAAGGGAACATATTTAACGATATGTTTCCTTTTTCTATGTAAAAATGGAGGTGTAATTTGATTTATGGAAGATGTACAAATAAAAAAGTTAGTGCAAGAAATTAGAGAAGAACAACAAATATCACCTTTTTTTGCAGATGAGACTATAGAGCAATACATAAAAGAGGCAGAATACGATATAAATGATCATTGTGGAACAAAAATAGATTATGAAAAAGATTTAAAGGCAAGAAGCCTTTTAAAAAATTATGTTTTATATGCGAATCATAAAAAATTAGCAGAATTTAAAGAATTGTATGGAGGAGAATATGCAGAATTACAAAATGAATACTATAACAAACATACCGACGTATCTTGATGGAAAGTTTAGAATTTTTGAAATAAAACAAACAAAAGACGTATATCATACAGAATATTTGCATGATACTGAAAAAGATATATGGTTCGAAGAATTATCTATTACAGATAAATTAAAATTTGAAGCAGAAGAAAGAAAGAAGAAAATAACATATAAATTAAGGATACCGCAAACAAAACAAATAACATCTTTACATGTTTTAAAAATAGGAGAAGGATATCATAAAGTATATAATACGTATCATTTTACAAATAAAGATGGATATAAACAGACAGATTTGACTTTAGAAGAATATCCAAGAGTTAAATTGGAGGGAGAAATATGACAAAGCCAGAATTGGAAAAACTTTTATTATCATTAGAAATACCTGTATCAGAAGGAACTCCAAAAGATAATGAAATGGAAGTACCAACTAGAATTTGTTTTTGGGAATATAGATGGGAACCTATAAGTGCAAGTGGTATGGAATATAATACAGAAGTTTGGTATCAAGTTTCTTTTATAGGTGAAAAACCTAGAGAACCTAAATTAATAGAGTTAAAAAATAAATTAAATGAAATTGGAATCAAACCAATTATAGAGTTAGAGTATGTGACAGAAGATAGAAGATGGCATGCGTATTTTCCTATAACAGTATTAGAAAATATAGGAGAATAGATATGGCAGAAAGTTTGTATGAAGGTTTTGAACTGTTAGAAAAAGAATTAGAGGAATGTATACAAAAAATAGAAAAACCAATAGAAGTTTTAGAAATTGGAGCAAGAGAATTTACCCAAGATTTATTAAGACTTCCGAAACCAATGTCTAAAATAAAAAAGGCAGGATATACGCATTTAGTAAGAACTTTTTCTTATAAAATAGGAAAAAATGAAATTATGATAGGTTGGGGTAAGTATTATGGTCCTATGGTAGAAAATGGGACTATAAAAATGAACGCAAGACCACATATGAACCCTTTATGGGAAACAAATAAAGAAAAATATTATTCAAAAATGATAGCCAAAATAGGTTTTTAACTTATTTTGGCTTTTTTTGAGGAAAGGAAGAAATTATGAAGAATAAAAAACCTATGGTAAAAGAGACTGTTGGTGCATTATATTATGCTTTTAATAAACCAACAGAAAAAGGAGATTTTGATATAAACTCATATGAGGAAACAATACGAAGTGATGTTGTAAAAAATATAGGAACTACAGAAAATTCTGAAAGTACAGTAGTAAGAGCAAGTGGCAGAGATTATGTAACAGCTTCACAAACATCTAGTGTAGAACAAGCAGTAGAAGTAGTTGCATTTGACCCAGGAGATGTAGCAAAGATGAGAGGAGACTCCATTGGTAAATATCTTGTAAAAAGTGGAAAGGCTGCACAAAGACCATATTTTGCTTTTGGTAAAGTTGTTAAAAAATTAGGAGGAGCAATAGAATTTGTTTGGTATCCGAAATGTCAATTAGTAGAGAATACAGATGATATTGCTACTTCAGAAGATACGTATAGTGAGCAAAATGATACATTAACAATAAGAGCATTAGAGTTTGATGATGAAGGAAATAAATCTATAAGAGTAAATAGCGAAATGGATAATTTCCCAGCAGAATTAACAGAAGATATGTTCTTTGAAAAACCTTTAACAACAGATGAAGAAATAGAAGAATTAATAAATCAAAAAAAAATGGTTAAAGTTGAAGTTGTAGATGGTTCTAAAGATGTGTGCGGTAAAACAGCTAATGAATTGCAAGAAAATATAAAAATCGATACAAAAGGAGCCGTAACAGGAACATTAAAATATGTTACAGGTTATACAGGATTTTCAAGTAAACAAGCCGAACAAAGTGGTAATTATTTAGCACTTTATTTTCCAGAAGCAAAAGAAGGAATAGAGATAACATGTGAAGTTAAAGGAGAAGGAGCAATAGTTAAAAAGCCAGTAAAGGTAGATACAGAAGACGGACAAATAGTATTTAAAATAGCAAATAAAGAACAAACAATAGAAGTTGTAAGTAAAGAAAAACAAACAAAGACTTTAACTTTAAAAGATTTAGTGTTAAACCAAGAATAGAAGGAGCATAGAAATATGCTCCTTTAAAAGGAGTATCTTATGGAAATAGAATTAAAAAATGGAGAAAAATTAAATATAGAGATAAGTTCTTTAATATTAGAATATATAGAAGATTATGAAGGTGGACTAGAACAGTTATTAAAAGATGCAGAAGGCAGGAAGGATTATCAGGGATATACTAGAACAATGTATGCAGTAAATCATTTGTTGTATTGTATTGTAGCATCAAATTATGATAAGGAAATAACTAAAAGGCAGGCCATAAAATTGATAAAATTAGAGGATTTGACTAAAATAATAACCTTTGCAAGAAAAGAGTTAGAAAAATTTAGGCCAGAAGAAATAGCAAGAATTAATTATAATAGAAAACATACAATGTAAAAATAAATCCTTGTAATATTTTGTAAAATACTATAAAATATTTGCAAGGAGGGGATATAATGAAAGAATTGATAAAAAAGTGGTGGTTCTGGTTAATTATAATTGCAGTTTGCGTTATTATTACTATATTGATAATACAATATATAAATCAAAAACAAGTTGAAGATAGTTTCAAAAATATAGGAAGTGGTGCATTAGATTATTTAACAGGAATAAATAACGCACAGTCTTACTTAAATGATTTTACATATAATTATGAAACAGGAGAAGTAGAATATAAACCTTCTACAATAACATTAGAAAAATTTAATAGAATAAAAGAAGGAATGAAAAAAAATGAAGTAATAGCTATATTAGGCAAAGGAGAAGAACTACATACAGAAGAAAGTAAAACTTATATGATGACATGGGGAAATTTAAATATGACTGAAACACCATATTATATAATACAAATAATATTTAATGAAAATGATGAAGTAGTAATGAGTTCACAATTAGGATTAAAATAAATAGTTTAAGTAAGAACACTTAAGCAATGATTTTTATAAATTTATAAAAAGTAAAACATCAGATTTTTATCTGGTGTTTTTTTATGTCAAAAAAAGAGGGTGAAAAAATGGCAGACGAATTGAAAAGAGTTGGATTTGTCTTTAAAGAAGATGGAGCTACAGATTTTATAAAAACATTGAGAAATGTAAATACAGAAATATCTAAAAATTATACAGAATTTAAGAAAACACAATTATTATGGGACGAATCAACATCTAAAACAGAAAAATTAACCTTTCAAATTGATAATTTAAATAATGCATATGAATTACAAAAAGATAAAGTAACTATATTAAAAGCACAATTAACAGAATTAGAAGGTGCAGAAAATCAAAATGTAACAGCAATTAATAAAAAGAGAGCAGAATTAGAAAAAGCAGAATTAAAAGTAGCAACTTATGAGAAAAAAATAAAAGAATTGTCTAATCAATTAAAAACTAGCGGTAAAGATATCACAGAATTAGGGGAAAAGATAAGCAAAGCAGGAAATAAAATAGAAAATGCAGGTAAAGGATTATCAGTATTTTCTGGTGCTACAATTACAGCATTAGGATTAAGCGCAAAAGCAGGAATAGATTTTGAAGATGCATTTGCAGGAGTAAAAAAGACAGTAGATGCAACAGATGAACAACTAGATGAAATGAAACAGCAAATAAGAGATTTGGCAAAAGTAATGCCAGCAACTACAACAGAAATTTCAGCAGTAGCAGAAAGTGCTGGTCAATTAGGAATAAAGACCGAAGATATAATGAGCTTTACGAAAGTAATGCTAGATTTAGGAAATACTACTAATTTATCTGCAGATGAAGCTGCAAGTTCTTTAGCAAAGTTTGCAAATGTTACAAAAATGTCTGCAGAAAATTATAGTAATTTAGGTGCAACAATAGTTGATTTAGGAAATCATTTTGCTACTACAGAAAGAGATATAGTAGAGATGTCTACAAGGCTAGCTGCAACAGGTGAATTAGCAGGATTAAGTCAAGCACAAATATTAGCATTAGCAACGGCAATGTCTTCGGTTGGTGTAGAGGCAGAAGCGGGTGGCTCTGCAATGAGCAAGTTGTTAAAGAAAATTCAAGTTGCAGTAGAAACAGGTTCTAAAGATTTAGATAATTTTGCAAAAGTTGCAGGTATGACAGGAAAAGACTTTAAACAAGCTTTTGAAAAAGATGCAGTAAAAGCATTAAGTGCTTTTATAGGTGGATTAAATAATACTGAAAGAAATGGAAAATCTGCAATTTCTGTATTAGATGATATGGGAATAACAGAAGTAAGACTATCTAATACAATATTATCTTTAGCAAATGCGAGTGGGTTAATGACTGATGCAATAGATACTGCAAATAAAGCATGGGAAGATAATTCAGCTTTAACAACAGAAGCAAATAAAAGATATGAAACGTTGAAAAGTCAAATAACAGTAGTTCTAAATAAGTTACAAGATATAGGGATAACAGTAGGAGAAAAATTAATGCCTCATATTCAAAAAATTATTGAACAAATAGGAAAATGGGCAGACGGATTTAGTAAGTTAGATGACGAAACAATAGATTTAATATTAAATATAGGAGGATTTATAGCAGTAGCAGGACCAGTAGTAACAACTATAGGAAAAATTACAAGTACAGTTGGAGGTGTAACTAAGGCATTTGGAACATTTAAAACAGCTTTAGAAGTTTCTAAAGGATTAACAACATCTACGTCAGATTCTGTAAATGGTTTAGCTAATGTATTTAACGCAATAAAAAGTCCGATAGGACTAGCAGTAACTGCCATAACTGCTACAATAGGATTAATTGCAATAGCAGCACAAAATGCAAATAAAGATACTAAAGAAGCCTTTGAAAATATAGGAAGTGGAGCAACTGATTTTATAACAGGGATAGATAGTGCAACATCATATTTGTCTGCATTTAATGATACTATTTTTGCAAGTACAGAGGAACAGCAAGAATTAAAAGAAAATATGAACGAAATACAGATGGGTATTACAGAAATTTGTAAAACGGCAGCAGAAGAAAGAAGAAGCTTTACAGCACAAGAAATACAGAGGTTAGATGAATATTTTACAAAATTAAGAGAATTAAAAGATAGAGAAATAGAGATACAGCAAGAAATATCTAAGGCAATAACTCAACAAGCACAAAGCGATTCGGAATCATTTCAGGGTTCTTTAGAAGAATATAAAGTACGTTCACAAGAATGGATAAAAACAGCAGAAGAACAAAAAGATAGTACGGTTAAACTAATAGAAGAAGGAACTATACAAGAAGTAGCATTATTAAATCAAAGATATTCTACAGAAGAAGAAAGACAAAGTGAAGCATATAAACAAGAATATGCTAGAGTAATGGAACAAAAGCAGAAAAAAATTGATGCAACAAATGATGAAGTTGCACAAGTTTGTGAAGCATATGCCAATGGTTACTTAGAAAGGTCAGAGCAAGATAATGGTTGGGCTGCAGTATTAAAAAAGCACAATGAAGAATTAGAAAAAGAAGAAAATAGACATAATGATTTACTAGAGGAAATAAATAATAATGAAACATTATCAGAATATCAAAAAAACTGGCAAATAGAAGAAGCTAGGCAAGGTCATAGAAGAAAGTTAGAAAGTGTATGGAGAGATATATACGAAGATATGTCTGAGGAGCAAGAAAATGAATTAGGTTCTTGGTTAGCTAGATTAAGTTATACAGAAATGTATGGCGGTGATATAAGTGAAGAAAATCAAGAGATGGTAAATAGAATCCTTGAAAGTTATAATTATATGCCATCAGAAACTCAAAAAGCAATGAAAAATGCTATGCAACCAATGTTAGATGAAATGAAAGAGAAGGAACCTTCTTTATTTGCTAAAGCTTGGAATATAGCAGATGGAATATTAAGTAGATTAAGACATGCATTTGATATACATTCTCCATCTAAAAAGACAAAAGAGATATTTAAAAATGTAATGAAGCGGAATGGAGAAAGGAATTGAATCAGAAGAAAGTAGTTTATATAAAAAGACTGATAATGTAGCAGAAAATGTATTAGATAAATTAGAAAATTTAGAGGATTTTGAAGAAGAAGATAATTTAAAACAGTCAAATAAATCAAGAATAAAAACTTATAAAGCCGAAAGTTCAAAATATAGCTTTTATATGAATGTATATTGTCAGGAATTAGATGAAAAGAATTTAGATAGTATATTTAATTACGTAAATAAAAGATTCGGAACAGAATATTAACAAGAAGAGGTGAAAAAATGAGAGTAGCAGAGTTTTGCCTAGTAAATGAAAAAGGACAAGAATTTTCTTTAATGGACGAAATGAATTATTGTTTAATAACAGAAGTAACAGGATTAGGTTGCAGTTATACGGCAGAATATCAACAATTAGGAAATATTTTTATAGAAATATTGAGAAAAATAGAACAAGGAAAAATAGATGGTTCTGCAAAGTTTAGAAATTATGACAATTATAAAAAATTTATAGATTATGTTGAAAGTTCAGAAAAGTTGAAATTCTTATATTCAATACCTTTTTATAATGGTCAAAGACTAACATATTTAAAAGATGTTAGCATTCAAAATATATCTGGAGGTATAATTATAAATGAAGATGAAAGATTAATTTCTACTGTTACATTTAATTGTTTAAGTTTATGGTATCAGGATAAAGAAACTGTTTATACAATAGAAAAAATAGAAGGAGAAATACAATGGGATTTTAGATGGGATGCAAGATTTTCTGATTATACTTCAAGAAGTATTATTTTTTCAAATGATGGTCATGTGGAAGCACCTTTTCAAGTAGAAATGGACAATTATCTTATAAATCCAGGTTTTTATATTATGAAAGATGGAGTTATTATAAATAGTTTGAAGATACCTATAACAATACAACAAGGAGAAAAGTTATTATATTCAAGTAAAGATAATGAAATATATATAAAAAAACAAAATATAGATGGAAGTTTTGAAAATTTATTTAAACATGACTATATAGATTTAAATAATAACAATATATTTAAAGTTCCAAAAGGTACTACAGAAATAGTACTTACAGCAGATAACGAAATATTTAATGCGAAATTAAATATATTTAAGCAATACGAGGTGGTCTAATGGATAGTATAGGATATTTTTTAGATAAAAATACTTTTGAAATAAAAGATGTATTACAAATAAAAGATTATCAGATTAATTTAGATGAAGAAACAAATGCAAAAACATCAATAAGTATTGTTAGAAAACCTAATGCAAAGGATAAAGATATTGTTGTTATAAAAGAAAAAGAAAAAACTGTGTTTATGGGAATAATAGAAGCACCAACTAATGAAGATGGTGTTTCTTTTTATGAGATAAGTGCAAAATATATTACTAATTTATTCGATAGAAAAGTTATTTTAAAGCATAATGAAATTATAAAAGAGCAAGGAATAGAAGATTTTATAGCATATACAATAAAAAAAGAATTTTTGGAAAGTGATGATGTATTATTAAACATTGATTATATAGATATAGAAATTCTTACGCATACACCTAAAAATTTTTCTGTAAGTACTGAAAATGGTATATATAATTTTCATACTTTTATTAATAACTGTACTCAAAACTATAGCATAGTATATGATTTTAGTTTTAATAATGGAAGAGTAAAAATGACCATAGAAAACATTGAAAATAAAGAGGAACAACTTATAGACAGTAATGTAAGTGATATATTTAATTATGTTGAAACTTATAAAACTAATATAGTTGCTAAAGTAACAGTTCTTTGTCCAGAAAATGTAGAATATGAGTACTTTTTATTAAACGATAGATCTACAACTACAGATAAAAACGCAGAGAATAGAGCTGTAGGAGATATTGAGGTAATATATGAACAAGAACCAGAAAATGCTCGACAGTCAGCATTAAATAAATTTAGAAGTAATTCATACAGTCATTTAATACAATTTGATATAAATAAAAATTCTAATTTATATGATGTTTCAAGTTGGAAAATAGGAACATTGGTAAAAATAAAAAATAAGGATAAAGAAATTATAGATACATATATTTCAGCAATTACAATTAATAAGGATAGTTCTATATATACAATAAAAACAGGAAGTATAAGAATTAATTTTATAGATAAATTAAAACAAGAAAAGAATAATTAAGAAGGAGGAGAAAAAATGGCATTAAGAGGACATGTTTTTAATAAGCAACTATTTACAAGTGAATGTTTTGCACTTTTTATAGATACTTTTCTAGACAAAAATTGTGGAGTAATAAAAGGCTGTGAACTTTCAAATACAAATGATTCCGTTACTATAAATGACGGATTTTTTTGTATAAGAGGAAGATTTATACAAGAAGTTGGAAGTTCAACCATAATAGCTGAATTGCCACAAGGAAACGATATTTTTTGTAAATTAGTTTGTGAAATAGATCTTTCTAAAGAAAATACTACAAGCGAATTAAAACAAGTAGAATACAAAATATTACAGTCTACGGAAGATTATCCAAGTTTGCAACAGGAAGATATTACAGGAGAAGGATATATTTATCAATTTGAATTTGCAAGTTTTAAGTGTACTACAACAGGAATACAAGATTTTGTAGACAAAAGAACTTATTTAGATTTTAGTTCTATTTATACATATATAAAAGATAATATACAAAACATATTAAGCACTACACAGGCAAAAGTAACAGAGACTTTTGAAGATATAACAACAAAAAAGGACGAATTTTTTAGTCAATTAAATATTACAACCAAAGAAGAAGCGGACCAATTAATAAAAGATTTAAAAGAATATTGTGAAAACGTAAAGACACAATTAGAGGGTGATGTAGCAGTAAATTTATTAAATAAAATTACTGCTGTAGAAGGAAATGTGTCTGAATTAGATACAAAAGTAAAAGAAAATGAATTAAAAGCCAAAACAGTAACATTGCTTACAACAGGTTGGCAACAAAATGAAGGTACGCAAAATTGGGAATATACAATAGAAGATAATAAGATAAAAGCGAAAGAATATGTTGCTGATGGAAATGCGGATATGGAAAATCGTAAAAAATTGGCAGATGGAGACATAATAACATTTGATGGAGGAATAAAGATAATAACTCCAGAGAAACCAGAAGAGGATATAACTATG
>CANRGE010000059.1 GCA_947630065.1 uncultured Clostridia bacterium | reverse complement strand
CGCCTGCAACTGATGAGATAGGTCAAGAAAATTTAATAAGTCCTTGGGTTATTTTTCCAACCAAGGCAAAGGAGTAAGATTATGAAGAAGTTGGTTAAAGTAGAAGATGGCTTTTATATTTATAGAGGTTATATGATTAAAAAGAGTGGAAAATATTGTTGGGTGTATGGAAAAAAGCCTGAAAATTTAAAACTTGAAACTACATTGAGGGGCGTCATAGACTCAATTGATATTGAACTTAGAGATTTAATGGAGGAGATTAAACATGAATAAATTAACAATTAAAGAAGTATTAGATGATTTTACAGAAAGGGTTAAATTAACCTATGATATTATGGGACATGAAAATATTACAAAATATCTTAAAAAAGAGATTTTAAGTTTAATTGAAGATTGGTGTAATTATGGAAATGCAACACTTGAAAAAATAAGATATATAACCTCTTCTGCATTTTTCCATTTTTATAAAAGAGTTTTAATTAAATTAAACAAAATGTACCCCTAGTCGAAACAAGGCCAAAATGGCCTTGTCTTGCAGAGGTTGACCGCCTGCAACTGATGAGATAGGTCAAGAAAATTTAATAAGTCCTTGGGTTATTTTTCCAACCAAGGCAAAGGAGTAAATTATGGAAAAAAATATTGAACTTGTATGTTGCACAGGAAAAACAAAAGAAAACAAGGCCTTTACATACTTTAAGGCAGTGCAAAAAGACGGCAAAATGGTTAGGGTACATTTTAGACAGGTTGATGAAAACAAGAAGCCTATCATCATGCCAACAGCCTCTTGCATGATGAAGATTGATAGCACCCTGCTACACTACAACACAAGCAAAAGATACCCTGAATTATGGGTCACAGGTCAGCCTGAATACTCAGATGTAGTCAAGGCAAGTAACAAAGCCGTTGAAGATTTATTCTAGTCGAAACAAGGTCAAAATGGCCTTGTCTTGCAGAGGTTGACCGCCTGCAACTGATGAGATAGGTCAAAGGAATTAAAATATGAAAATTGCTAAAAAATGTCAAGGTTGCACCTATTATACGGCCGTTGGTTGTGCCAAAGAAGAAAAACCCTACCTTTGCAAAATTAGGGACCACAGGGGCAATTATAAGAGCCTTGCAGATAGTAACATTGTTTACATAGACCCTACCGGAGTAACAAGGTATTTTCCAAGTGAGTTTAAAAAAGAAAGTTATTTGAACCACTGCAAGCAGAGCATAGAAACTTTAAACAGAATAGAAGCCAAAATGATAAAGGAAGGTTATGTACCTGAATTGACAAGTTTAAAAAATGAAGTATATACTATAAAGTACAAAGAGGTAGTATATGGCAAGCAGAATAAGAATAACAAGACGGCAAAAAGATAAGGCCGGCAATGTTTGGTTAAGAGATAACTATGGCGGTTGGACTAACGAATATGGTGTCAGGTTTACAAAGAATGAGCATAGGCGCTTTGGTTATAGAATTAGGCAAGCAAACAAAGTAATTGAGAAATATATGAAAGAATACCCTAAACCTAAGCAAATGAAATCTACAGAAGTAGGTGGAAGATTTAGAAATAGGGACCTTGCAAGATTTAGGCGTAGAGCAAGTTATGAAAATTATTTAAAAGTAACCGAAAGTATAATATTAGGCAAAAAGTTATATGTATCAATGCCAAATATTTATAGGGAAAATTTAACAAATGCAGTATATAATGCACAACGAATTTTAAAGCAAGGCGGAGTTGAAGCAGGAAGTTTAATAAATCAATTATTGATAAAACTAAACAAATTAACACCAAGTGATTTAATAAATTTATCACACAACCCATTGACACCGGATATAAATTCTTATTATTTAACCATAAGTGATATTTTAATAGGCAATTTAGAAAGACTAAATAGCCTAATTTAAGGAGTAAGATGATGAAAAAATATAGTTGTGATTTTGAAACTACCACAGAGCCTTTTTACAATAAATATGGCTTTACAAGAGTTTGGGCTTGGGGCAGTGTTGACCTAGACACTGACGAATTTAAGCACGGCAACGACATAAGAACCTTTTTGTTATGGCTTGAAGAGCAGGCTGAAACACAACTATATTTTCATAACCTGTCTTTTGATAGTGAGTTTATAATTTACTATCTTTTGACGCATGGATATAAGCGAACTGAGATAAAAACTCCAAAGAGTTTTAATACTATCATTGACAGGAACGGAGTTATCTATGAAATGTCTATCATTTTTGAAAACAAAAGCAAATGTGAGATTTTTGATAGTTATAAAAAGATACCTTTAAAGGTTGAACAAATACCAAAAGCCTTTGGCCTGCCTGAAAAGAAAGGACATATTGATTATGACTTGGAGAGGCCTGAGGGCTATGAGCCAACAGAAGAGGAACTAGACTACTTGTACCATGACTGCCATATTGTAGCAAAGGCCATAAATAAACAGGTTGAGCAAGGCCTTGACAAAATGACCATAGGCAGTGATAGCCTAGCCATGTATATGGGCATGATAGGTGGAGAAAAGGCTTTTGCAGGCTTATTTCCGGTTGTGAGTTATGAATGTGATAATTTTATTCGTGAGAGTTATAAGGGCGGTTTTGTCTATGTGGCGCCTCAGTTTAGAAACATGACCTTTGAGGGAATAAGTTTTGATGTGAATTCATTATACCCTAGTGTTTACTCAGGCAATAATGGTCTGCTTCCTTATGGCCTGCCTATTTGGTTTGATGGTGAATATGTATATGATAAAAACTACCCTCTCTATATCATTAAAATCTTGGTTGACTTTGAAATAAAACCTAAGCATATTCCAACTATACAAATCAAGCACTATTCAAGGTTTTTAGACACTGAGTATATCACAAAGTCAGGTGGGCCTGTTGAACTAACCCTTACTAAACCGGACTTTGAGTTATTTATGGAGCATTATGATATTTACTTTATTTCATACCTAGGTGGGTATAAATTTCAAGGCAGTGATAAACTATTTACAAGATATGCTAATTATTGGGGAGATGTAAAAAAGAAAGCCGGAGAAGAGGGCAATCAAGGTATGAGAACCATAGCAAAGTTATTACTTAATAACTTATATGGCAAGTTATGTCTGTCAACAATACGAATAAACAAGCAACCTGAACTGGACCAAGAAAAAGAATGCGTGAAGTATGTAGTACAAGACCCTGAGTTTATTAACTCAGTCTACACGGCTTGTGGTAGTTTTATAACTGCTTATGCAAGGAAGCAGACAATAGAAACGGCACAGGCGAACTATGACAGGTTTGTTTATGCTGACACAGATAGCATACACCTCATAGGCACAGATGTACCTGACAATATTAAAGTAGATGACAACTTGCTTGGCTACTGGAAATGTGAGGGTACATTTACAGGCAAGTTTTTACGAAGTAAAACCTACATAAAAATCAAAGACGGCAAAGTAAAAATCACTTGCGCAGGAATGCCGGACAATATAAAGGAATATATAGCAGGGTTTGAACCTGATGAAGCATTCAAAAGGTTTGACTATGGAAAGACCTATGACGGCAAACTTATGCCAAAGAGAGTTAAAGGTGGTATAGTGTTATTCAATTCCACCTTTAGTATAAAAAATGTCAAGTAAAACTCTTGACTTTTTTATTATAGAATGATAACATTAAATTAGAAAAATTACAAGGAGGTTAAAATGGGCGTTGTACAAATCATCACTACTTGTCTTGGTTATGTTATTGGACTTGCATTATTCGTCAAGGGTATATTTGACACCTACAAAAAGAAGAAACTTGCCACACAAACAGGTGCACTTGTTGATGAGAATGCAAAACTTGAAGTACTTAGTAAAGTTGCCGAATTTTGTGCTGAAGCAGAAGCCGTTGTTGGAAAAGGCAATGGTGCAATTAAGGAACTTTATGTCACTTGCAGGGTTGATAAGTTAGCGAGTGAAAAGAATGTGCTGATAACTCAAGACGAAATTAAAGCAGAAATAGAAAAATGTTTGACTTGTCCACAAAAGAAAAAATGACAATAGAAGAGTTAAGAGAAAAATATACCACTCTTGAGAAAGAACATAACGAACTAAGTGACAAGTTTAACATTTTAACCAAAGAGAGTGAAGCAGACAAAAAGCGAATTACAGAACTGGAAAATTACAATCGCAAAATGTTTAATGACTATGTGTTGTCTAAGCCTGAAGAGAAAACTGAAAAAGAAACAGGTCCAACCTTAGACGACCTAGCAACAAAAATGACAAAAAATTTTAAATAAAATAGGAGAAAATAAAATGGCTAATGTATCAAATAGCGAACTGATTAACTCTATCCTAGGGACAGAGTACTCAGACAGAATACCAAGTGCTACACAAGCAAATTTGACTGATGTAGCAAACAAAATTCTTGCTTATGCTCCTGCAAAGAATGCTATACTTACAGCACTTTATAATAAAATAGCCCTTACAATTATTTCAAGCATGAATTTTGACAACCCTTTTGCTAGATTTAGAAAGGCCGATATTAACTACGGTGATACCCTTGAGGATATTTTTGTTGATATTCCAAAAGGATATGACTATAACTCAAAAGATGAAAACCCCTTTAAGCAGAGTACACCGGATGTAAAGGCTCTCTACTCAGTTATTAACAAGCAACTGCAGTATGAACAGACAATCCATGACGCAGAGTTTAGAAGAGCACTAAGAAGTCCTTATGGCCTTGAAACTCTTGTTAGCACAATTGTAAACACCCTTACAACCGCAAGTGAAGTAGATGACTTCCTTATTGCCAAAGAAATCTTAAAGCAAAAGGAAATTTACGGAATGGTTGTATATCTTGGAGCAGAAACAGGCACAGCCTCTACAGACGGAAAAACCTTGCTTGATGCAATTAAAAATGTAGGGTCAGGGATGCGCTTCCCTAGCACTTCTTATAACCAACAGCAAGTAACGCAGGTGACACCAATGTCAAGGCAGGTGCTTATAATTAAGGCCGGATATAAAAACATAATTGACCTTGATGTGCTTGCAGGACTTTACAACCTCTCTAAAGCAGACATAACCCAACAGATGATTGAAATTGATACTTTTGGAGATGATGACAAAGTTGTTGCTTGTCTTATTGATGAAGACTTCTTGCAATTCCACTATGCACTCCAAGACGGTGGACTTATCTATAACCCTAAGGCACTTGCTACTAACCACTTCTGGAACTCATGGAGTATTAACACTGCAAGTTTGTTTAGGAACGCAGTACAATTTAGGTTTGAAGTAAAATCTGACTAGGAGTAAACTATGGCAACTCTACAATTATTAAATTGTAACTATCTAAATAATAAATATGAAAACACTATAGATTTTAAGGACTTAGAAACTCAGACAAGTTATTTTGATGAGTTAGTTTTTAATAACCTTGATTTAGGTGACGATTATGTGTATATTAGAGAGCATAACGCAGTGAGTGTAGAGTTTGCCAAAGAAACTCTAGAGGGCATAAACTACCTTAGGTTTAGAAACACTAGCAAATGGTGGTATGCCTTTATTGTTGCCAAAGATTATGTGAATGAAAATTGCACTTTGATAACTTTTGAAATTGATGTTATGCAGACCTTTATGTTTGACTACACCATTTTAAAAAGTTTAATTAGAAGAGAGCACCAAGACCGGTTTAAGTTTGGTAGTGAACTAACTGCTGAAAGAATTTTTAACACTCAAAAAGAAGACCTAGATTATGGAGAAAATTATGAGTTAGTTAGTGATAGGATTATTTATCCAACACCTTATCAAAATGCTAATGAAATTCTAATGGTGAACCATGTTTATTTCCTGAGTGTTACTGCAAGTCCTGACTTTTTCAAATTTAGTGGCTCTTATAATTGGGAAACGCCTCTTAGGACTGTCATATTCCCTTTTATTTTTAAACCAAGTCTTACTATAAGTGGGGAACAATTTACACTCTCTATAAATTATGGTGGGACTACTTATAAGTGCTTATCACTAGAAGATATTTTTAATAAATTTATAAAAGGCAATGACAATGTTTACTCTGCAGTTATTGAGCCTTATATGCCTATTAGTAATATTACTTCTGACGAAACCGGTATAACTCTCTATATACCTAGTAGTGTTCCTTTTTACACAGTCAGCAATGGTGATATAACTACTTATGGACTTGGTACACCTGAAACTAGACTGCCTTATAGAATAGGAACCTTGCAGAATGAAACTATTTTGCCTGCAGACCTAGAGCAAACTCTATCTATTGAAAATGCTCCTGATATGCAGTTAGAGAGTAAACTCTATACCAACCCCTATTACTATTACTTAATTAGTGACAATAACAATGAGCCTAAACTTATTAAAAATGAGTACTTGAAATATGGGCTTATTCAATTTGAACATTTAAGCAGCTCTGAGGGTATTATAAAAGACAGGACTAGTATTGACGGCTATAAACTAGATAGTGTTACAGATGCAAACCAATTTTTAAGAATAAATAATTGTGAAATGCCTCTGCTAAGCAATGCTTGGGTAAACTACTTTAACAATAACAAGGCTACTATTCAAAGTGGCATTGCAATGTCAGTACAACAGGGCGCAGTGCATAGCCTAGCCGGTGCACTTGGTATTGCACTAGGCAATACTTTTGGTGGTATAGGTATAGTTGAGGGCATAGGCTCTACTATCATGAACATCGAAAAAACTCTTGTGAAAAGGCAAGATATTAAGCAAACACCGGATAGCATAAGAAGTGTTGGCAATAGTGCACAATATTTCTTGCATACTAATAAAGTGTACTTTGAATTTTTTGCCTATTCTATTACAGATGAGTATAAGTCAATATTATTTGAGTTTTTCCAAAGGTACGGATATGCCTGCAACCAAATTAAAGTACCGGACCTTAAAACAAGGTACTACTATAACTTTATCCAAACAGTTGGCGCAATTGTCAAAAGTGATATTGATGACGAATATATCACTAAGATTAAAAATGTACTTGATAATGGTATTACTTTTTGGCACTATAGAGATAAGGCAACCTTTAAAGGTGTAAACAACTATGAGTTTGAAAATGTCGAAATGTCTGCCTTACAATACATTGAGGAGAATAAAGAATGAGTGATACAAAATTAAAAAAGTCAATGGAAGTCAAAGAAGCTGAACAACTCAGGCTTTGGCTTGTAAACAATTTTGTCAATATTGCTTGCAATCTTTTTAAGTACAAAGGTCTAGAGTTTTTTGGTGAAGACTTAACAAGTGAAATAGTAGAAAAAGGGTATATTTTTAATGGTGTCAATGTTGCCTTTAAAGATGAGAACCTTGGTGCTCTATGCTTGCCTGCCGTAGCCTCTTCTAGACTAAGTGTTTATGGGATACCTAAGCACTACATAGCAGTAGGATATAACGGCAAAACATGGGCACTAACTAGTAAAAATGCAGTGCTACTTAGAAACAACGGAAGTTTTAGTGGTGATATAACCATGATTAACTACTATTGTAGCAGAATGACAGATTGTGAAATGGCTATGAAAGTAAATATAAATACTAACAAAATGCCGTTTATTGTGTCAGGTGATAATGACCAACTACTCACAATGCAAAATATGTTAAGGCAAGTCACCAACAATGAAATTGCCATATACAAGCCTAAAAATAAAGTTAAAACTGCAATAGGTGAACCGGTTGAACTAAGTATAGTTAAGACAGGTGCTGACTATCTTGCAGACAAACTTAATGACACTAGGCTTGACTACCTCTCAAGCCTCTTAACATATCTTGGCCTTGATAATATCTCTATTGAGAAAAGAGAAAGGCTAAACATGGTTGAGGCCGGTGGAAATGATGAGCACATAAAGTCTAACCTATACCTCAAGTTAAAATGCAGACAAGAAGATTGGGCAAAAGTAAATAAGATGCTAGGGTGTAATGTCAGTGTTGAAATCAACTATGACTTTATAGAAAACTTTAAATATGCTCTTGAAGACGAAAATAAAACAGAAAGTGAGGGAAGCAAAGATGAGTAAATATACACTTGAACTTAACGAAGCAATAGAGTACTTAACAGAAAATGGTGAGAAACTCTTTGACTTTGATTATGACTTGCCTGATGAAGTTGACAAAGAAAAACTTGAGCAAGCCTTTATAGATTATTATAACTTCCGTGAGATAGGTTTTGAAACTATTACTAGGTTTAAAGATAGACTTAAAGTTTATTGGAAAATGGTATGCAATAAATATTCACCAATTTTTACAAACTATTATAGCAACTTTTTGAAATCAAACCCTCTTAACAACTACACTTATGAAATTGATGATAAGAATACATTTCAAGCAACACCTATGTCTAGTCTAGACCCTAATAAAAAGTATGCAACTACTATCAATGAAATACAAGGAAAGCGAACCGGAAGCCAAAACCTAGATGCAATTTACAAAGTTTTTAACGGCTTGTACTCAGTAGATAATTCACCCTTTAATAACTTTATAAGGGAATTTGACAATCTATTCATGGGAGTGTTATAATATGAGTGAAGAAGAATTGCAGACTTGCTTGTTGTTTGATATAACAAAAACGGAATTAAGGAGAAACACAAATGTCTGATGTATATGATAATATCTCAAATGTTGAGGGCTTAGAAAATACTACTATTCTTAAAACTCTCAAAAATTTTGAAACTTATATAAAGAAAAATGCCGTGCAAGGTCCTGCTGGCCCACAGGGTAAAACTGGTGAAACAGGTCCTGCCGGTCCAATAGGTCCGGAAGGTCCAACAGGTCCCCAAGGTCCAATAGGTAAAACAGGTGCAGTAGGTCCTGCCGGTCCAAAAGGTGAGCAGGGTGAGGTAGGTCCAATAGGTCCACAGGGTGTGCAAGGTGTACAAGGTGCTACCGGTGAACAAGGCTTGCGAGGTCCTGCCGGTCCACAGGGTGCTACTGGTCCTGTTGGTCCACAAGGTCCACAGGGTTTGCAAGGTCCTGCCGGTCCACAAGGTCCAAGAGGCGCACAGGGGTTGAAAGGTGAAAAAGGTGAGAACGGAACAGGCCTCACTATTACAGGTGTTGTTGACACACAAGAGGACTTGCCTGACAAAGACGCAACTCCACTTGGTACTGCATACTTTGTTGGTACAAAAATGCCTCGTAATGTCTATGTCCTTGTAAATAATGGCTCTGCTAATATTTGGCAAAACGAAGGTCAATTACAAGGTCCTGCCGGTCCGGAAGGTGAACAGGGAATTCAAGGCGCGCAAGGTATTCAAGGTCCAACCGGTCCACAAGGTCCAAGAGGTGAAACAGGTGAAACAGGTCCGGAAGGTCCGGAGGGTAAACAAGGTCCTGCCGGCGTACAAGGTCCACAAGGTCCCGCCGGTCCAAAAGGTGATACAGGTCCGGAAGGTCCAGCTGGTCCAAAAGGTGAGCAAGGTGAGGCAGGTCCTGCTGGTGAACAAGGCTTGCAAGGTCCCGCTGGTCCACAAGGTGTTGGTATTAAAGATATTAGTGTAGACCCTAACACTACAACACAAGCAGGTGCTTACTATCATATAAATGTTACACTTACTGATAGCACAGAAATCTTTGCAGGTGATATTCTTTGTCCTGAGGGCCCAACGGGTCCTAAGGGAGATGTTGGTGCAACCTTTACTTATGACGATAGTAGTCAAACATTAACAATAAACACAGGAGAATAGAATATGAGCCAAACAATAAACCTTAACAATGTTGATACTATCTCATATAATAGCAAAAATGTAAATACTCTAAATCTAAATTCTAAAACTATTTGGAAAGCAAAATCATGGCACACAGTTTTTGATCAGGAGAATATTTCTGCAAACACTTTTCTACTTAACGAAAATCCTAAAATAAAAGAATTTATGGGGGTAAAAGCAAATAGAAGAACAAGAGTATGTGTTTCTTATTGGGATGTAGTTTTAAACATAAAATATGGTGAATTGGAAAATTTAGAATTAGATGCTTTAAATGTGTTCATGCATGCTAGTTATGTTAGTATTTTTGCACCAACAACAGACAACCAACTTAAATTTAATTATTCAAATCAACCTGCGAGATTGTGTATTTTTAAAATTGAACAATATTATTAAGGTGAAACAATGAAAACTAACAAATATTATGATATAACGAACCTTTTGTCTTATGGTAAATTCCTTAACTTTGTCATGGGGCACAGAGGTGTAGGAAAAACTTTTGGGTTTAAAAAGTGGTGCATAAGTGACGCTATAAAAAACAAGCATAAGTTTGCTTGGGTCAGGCGATATGAAGCAGAAACCAAAAAAGCCAAAAATTCGCTTTTCCGTGATATTCAATGCAAATTCCCTAAGGTTAAGTTTACAACTAAAGGCAATAACGAAAGTGGCTCGTTTTATGCAGACGGGATTGAGATAGGCTACTACTTAACCCTCTCTATGCAACAAAAGTATAAATCAAACCCATTTCCTGATGTGGATAAAATTATTTTTGACGAATTTATTATTATGAAAGGCTCTATCCACTACATACCTAATGAGGTTGTAAACTTCCTTGAACTCGTTGATACTATCTTCCGTGATAGAGATAATGTACGAGGCGTTTACTGCCTTGCAAACAATATCTCATTTAACAACCCTTACTTCCTATATTTTAATGTAAAACCCTTTAACAAAGAATTCTTTGTTACAACCAAATACGGCAGTCAACTAATTGTACAAAACTACAAAAACCAAGCATATATTGATAACAAACTTAACACTAGGTTTGGTAAACTAATCAAAGGCACTGCATATGGTGATTATGCTATAGAAAATGAAACACTCATGTGCAAGCCTGAATTTATTGCCAACAAGACACAAAATGCTAAATTCCAGTATGTTATTAAGTATAAGAATAAATATGTTGGTTTTTGGCTAGATTTTGGCGAGGGAAAACTATTTGCACATAGTAAATATGATAAGTCTGCAACACCTTATTGTGTGACTAGAGAAGACATGACACCTAATACCTACCTCATAAGAAATATGTCTAACTACTACCTTAAAGACCTTATTTGGTTTTTTGAAAATGGCCTGCTATTCTATGAGAATGAACAAATACAAAGTGTTACTCAAGAAATTCTGTCATACTTTATTCGCTAGCAAAACCAACAGCGCGAGGGCGACGAGCCGAGCCGAGAGGGCGAGGCGAGGAGCCCTCTCA
>CANRGE010000058.1 GCA_947630065.1 uncultured Clostridia bacterium | reverse complement strand
TAGCAACTTTAGGCAGAGAACTAAAGGGGCAAGGAGGAATAAATGGACGGAGAAAATCAAAATCCAGATAATGCTAACTTAGGGGCAGAGAACCAAAAGGGAGCAGAACAAACAAAACCTGAAAAGGTAAAATACGAAGAACTTATCAAAACAGATAAAGAACTTCAATCATTTTTAGACAGCAGGATATCAAATTCTAACAAAACAGCAATTGAAAACGCAAGAAAACAATGGGAATTAGAAAGAGATACAGAGAAAACAGAAGCAGAAAAATTAGCTCAGATGACAGAAACACAAAAATTACAATATCAATTAAGTCAAAAAGATAAAAGTATTGAAGAAATACAGAAAAAGTTAAATGCAAGGGATTTAAAAGATGAAGCATTAAAAATTGCAACAACAGAAGATACTGCATTTGACCCAGAATTTTTAAACTTATTTGATTATGAAAATATGACAGCAGAGCAACTACAAGAGAAAACAAAACTTATTAAATCTATTCAAGACAGAATAGTTGAAAAAACAGTAAATGAGTGGTCAAAAGAAAAGCCACCATATAACCCTGACCCATCAGGTAATAAGCCAAGTATTGATCCAGCGATTAGAAAGGCAATGGGATTAAAGTAAGAAAGGAAGAATGAAAAATGAACAATATTGAATTATCAACAATTTATTTACCTATGTTAGATGAGGTATATAAAAACGAAGCTAAAACATCTATATTAGATGGAGATGAAACAACAGTACAAAAAGGACTAAATGGAGAAATAAAAATAGCAAAATTAGACATGGATGCATTAGGAGATTTTGACAGAAAATCAGGATACACAACAGGAAGTACAAAATTAACTTGGGAAACAGTTAAATATGATAAAGAACGTTCTCAAGAACTAAGAGTAGATAGACTTGACAACCAAGAAGCATTAGGTTTACCTTTTGCAAAATTAGCATCAGAATTTTTAAGAACTAAAGTTATTCCAGAGGTTGATGCTGCAAGAATTGCAAAAATTGCAGGAGTTGAGGGAATATCAGAAAAAGAAGAAACAATTTCTGATGGTGCAGGAGCAATATCTGCTTTAAGAGCTTGCATAAACAAAATGGATGAAGACGAAGTTTCAACTGAAAATAGAATATTATTTATTACTCCAACATTAAAAGGAATGATAGATGACTTAGATACAACTAAATCTAAAAAAGTATTAGAAAGATTTTCTACAATAATAGAAGTGCCACAAACAAGAATGTATACAGAAGTAAAATTAAATGATGGTAAAGAAGCATATGGATACAAAAAGAACGATGGTGCTAGTGACATAAACTTCTTATGTGTAGAAAAGTCAGCAGCAGTAACAGCATTAGACCAATATATTAAATATTTTACACCAGATGAAGACCAAAAAGCAGATGACAACGTATTCAAATACAGAAGCAATAATTTATATGGTCATGTATATGAAAACAAACTTGCAGGCGTATATTGTTCATACGCTCCAGTTTCACCCTAGTCCAGCCACGAAAAAAGTAACCGTGGCTGTACCAGAGGGAGAGGTATTAGGAATAGATGTAAATACTATTCAAGAAATTGAATTAAATGATACTAAAGTTACTGGAACATCTAAATATGTTGAAAGTTTTCCACAATTCAGTAAAGAAGCTAAAGGTAATTTTTTAGCATTAAAATGCGAAGAGGCTACAAAAGGTGAAACTATAAATTGGGAATTATCAGAAGCAAAAATTAAAGGTTCTGGTACATTAGATGAAGATGGTATTTTAGTAGTTCAGCTAACATCTAATACTCAAACCGTAACCTTTAAGAACGGTGAAACAAGTAAAAAAATAGATTTAACTGGATTAACATTAAGTCCAGCAGAATAGGAGGATAATATGGCAACAGTAATAGGTAGAAATAGAAATAAAAAGATAGAAAAATCTACAAAAGATATGACAGTAGCAGAGATAAAAACTGTTTTAACTGAATTAGGAATAAAGTATGATGAAAATGCTAAAAAAGGCGATTTATTAACTTTATTACCACAAAAAGGGTAACAAAAGGAGGCAATAGAATGGAAATTTTAGAAAAAATCATAGCTGATTTAGGAGCTAATTATAGAAATGACGATGATGTTTTAGAAGAAATATTGAAAGAAGTAACTTCTATTGCCTTTGATATTTCTAATAATAAAGATGAAAAAAGGTTATTTCCATATATAAAAAAGGCTGTAAAAGCAATTTATTTAACGCGAGGTGGAGAAGGATTGCAAAGTCGTGGCGAGGGAAGTATATCAAGTTCATATGAAGATATAATGGAAAAATTAAGAAACGACATTATAAAGTCTGGATTAAGGAGGATAAAATAATGTTATTACGAGATTTAACAGAAGTATGGATATCTGAATATGAAGAGACAAGTGATCATGGTGAGCCAGAAAAAATATGGAAATATAAAGAAAAAGCATTTTTAAATATGCAACAAGATATAAATGAATTAGATAGAAAGTCCACAGGAGATATAGATTATAGTATTATAAATGCCAGAGCAACTATTGATTATGATATACAGAAAGGTAATGGTATTTCTTTAATAGACATATCAAAATCTGGAGAATTTAAACCAGATTATATTGTAACTGATAAGCCTAAAATAGGAAATACGATATTATATAAACTGGAGAAGTACAATGAGTAGCTTTAAATGTGAAATAAAAGTTAAACATAACTATAAAAAGATAAACAATATAATAAAAGAACTACCTAAATTAGCAACAGAAATAACAGAAGATATATTAAAAAATATTCAAGGTTATGCAATAAGGCTAGAAAAAGGACATAATCAAGAAGGCATTCTGCTAGAAATGATAGAAAATTCTACAATGACAGTAAAGCGGAAAAGTATATGCTGACCCTAATAAGTTCATGAGTAATGGACAATCTTATTTATGGTTTGAATATTTTGGAACAGGACAGCATGCTGAGAAATCGCACATAGGAACAACACCACATTTTATCGAAAGTGGCTATACTGAATGGCTAATACCAATAAATAAAGTTGAAAGAAAATTAAATTATCCGATTATAACAATAAAAGGTAATCAATTTTATTTAGCAAGAGGTGCAAAAGCAAATCATTTTATGGGAGATGCTGAATTTTTAAGTAGAGAAGAAAATTTAGAAACTGTAAGAACAAAATTAGACGAAATGTTAAAAGAGGTGTGTAAATGAAAAATTTAAGTACAAGATTATTTAGCGATATAGTATATGAAAAATTAGAAAAACTAAAATATGAACAAGTATTAACAAATCCAACGACTACAAGTAAGTTTCCTTGCTTAGAATTACATACACCTTTAAAATCTAATAACAAAACTAAAAATGCATTCCCTTTACGCTCTACATTTCAAATATCTATAACTTGTTGGAATGAAAAGCAAAGAAAAGCTATGGAAATGACTGATGAAGTTGAAAATAAACTACAAGAATATAACTTTGTAAGGACAAATACAAGTCCTGCAATTTATGACCAAATATTACAGAAATATGGAATAACGATAACATTTGAGGTTCGTTACAATGCAATAACGGACTGTTTTGAACAAATAATATAAAGAAAGGAATGATTTAAATTATGGCAAGTGGAGTAAAAAATGGCGATATGCCAAAACTAGCTACATTATCTAAAATCTATTTTTCAGAAAGTGAAGACGGAAGTGACGCAAAACAAATTTGTTTTTGCGAAACTATTCCACAACTAGAAGAAGCACCAGACGCAATAACTGGTAGTGCAGTAGATATTGATTATGAATTTTCAGAACCAGGTAAAACAAAAGCTGGAGAAATAGAATTATCAGTATATTATACACATACTCAACACAAATGGATGAAAGCATTAGATAAAAAGCCTGGATATTTCTTTGTAAAACACCCAGAGAGTACAGCACCAGAAGGAGAAGAACCATTGCTAAGAAAGTTTAGTGGAAGTATGGTTACAGTTCCAGGAGAATTACCAGATGAAGACTGGCTAAAAGATGTTGTAAAAATATTTAGAAATTCAGCAGTAGCAGAAAGTTATGACAAATTTCCCAGTGTTGAGTAGTTCTATTTTAGGTATTAAAAATAGAACAACAAAAAGGATTAATACAAAAATTAAAAAAATATAAACAGAGGAAATAACCTCTAAAACACAAGAGCAAGAGTAAAATCTTGCTCTCTTTTGCAAAGGAGAGTAAAAATGGAATTAAAAACAAGTCAAAAAACAACAACTTTAGTATTTACTACAAAAAAGATAGTAAACATATCAAATCAATTAAAAGGTAAAAATTTTGAAGAATTATATTTTAAAGCAATGAATGAAAACGATTTAGATGCGTTATCTAAAATTATATATATATTTGCAGAAGATGCAGAAAATGGAGCAAAATCATTTAATAACAGCGAAGAAGTTTATGATTTCTTAGATGATTATAAAAAAGAAAACAATAAGTCTTATGAGGATATTTTTAGAGAATTGGCAGGTGCAATAAATGAAGAGGGTTTTTTCAACAGCAAGATGACCAAGAAGGAATTAACAGACAAAATATCAAATCCTTTATCAACGATCAGTATGAACGAATTAGTCAAAAGTTCAGCAGAAAAAGCAATAGCAAAAGTAGCAGAAACACAAATATTGGCACAAGCTTAGATGATATTACTAAAAAATTAAAAGAAGCTAAAACTTTAAGCGAAACAGTTTATGCTTTAGAGCCTTTGGCTTATTATCTTAATATTAAACCTTACGAGTTTTGGAATAGTAGATATCGAGATATATATTTGTACTGTGAAATGCAGTTCGTAAGAATAACTGAAGATTTTAGACAAGGAATAATATTACAAGAAGCTACAACAGATAAACTTTTGCAGGGCGATTGTATGCGTAAAAAGCCTAAGATAGTTCCTTTAAAACAGACATTTAAAGAATTATTTAAAAAATAATGTCGAATTTCATAAAAAATTAATATTAACATATTGATTTATGGAAAATTTTGGTTTATAATCCTTTTATAAAAAATAAAAGGAGGAATTATTATGGCAAGCAATGAAGAAACAAGTAAGAAACCAATTTACAAAAAAGTATGGTTTTGGATTATAATTGTCGTTGTGGTTGTGGTAGCAATAGGAGTAGCAGGAAGCAATGGTGATACAAATACGCAAACAGGAGCGCAAACAGAAACAAAAACGGAATACAACAAAGGAGAAGAAGCTATACTTGGAAATGGTGCTATTACAGTAACAAAAGTAGAAAAATCTAAAGGAAATGATTGGGACAAGCCAAAATCAGGAAAAGAATTTGTTATTGTATCTGTTACTATAGAAAATAAAGGAAATGACAATTTATCCTACAATCCTTTATATTTCAAAATGCAAAATTCACAAGGACAACAAGAAAATATGACTTTCTCTACAATAGACCAAGATACAGCACTACAAAGTGGAGAATTGATACCAGGTGGCAAAGTTTCAGGAACAATAATTTTTGAACAGCCTAAAGATGATAAAGGGTTAATTCTAATATATAACGACAGTATATGGAGTTCAAAAGAGTTAAAAATAAAATTGTAACTATAAATAAAAAAACTTAAAGCATCAGTAAAAAAATACTGATGCTATTTTTTTGGAAAGGAGGAGTTTATGACTGTAGAAGAAATTGAAATACTGGTTACTGCGAGAGTAGAAGAAGCATTAAAAGATATTCCTAAATTAGTGCCAACGATTAAAGAAGCAGTAAAACAATCACAAGAAGCTTTTAAGAATATGAATACAGACACATTTAGACAAAAACTACATCAAGCAGTTCAATTTGCAAAGAAGAAAATAGCAGATTTAAAGAAAAGCACAGAAAACAATGAAATTGTGATAAAAGTAAATAACAAAGAAGTTAAACAGTCAGTAACGCAATTAGAGAAAGAAATAGATAGTCTACAAAAGAAAATAAGTGCTCGACAAATGAAACTAGATATTATTAACCCTCAAATAGATAAAATTGTTGACAATACGAGAAATGAAGTTGTGCCAGAAGGAATATCCAAATCTGATAAATCTATGGATAAAGTTATAAACAATGCTTTGTCATCAAATAAGGATTTTACAGTATTGAATAATCAAGCACAAAAATTATATTCAGAAATAGAAATATATAATCAAGAACTTAATGAAGCAAAATCAAAAATGTCAGCATTGAAAGAAGAGGCAAATCAAACAGCAACTAGTCAAAATAGATTGACTAGTTTTTTTAGTGGCTTTAAAGGAAAACTAGAGCAAGCAAAAACAAGTGTAAGCTCTTTAAAAGGACACTTTAATCAAATGCCAAAAATAACACAGAATATAACAAACAATATAAAAAAAATGGGAATAAACATTAAAAGTGGGTTAGGACACATTTTAAAATATGCAACTGCTCTTTTTTCGATAAGAGGAATATATAGTATTTTAAGTCAATCAGCACAAAGCTGGTTATCAAGTCAAAATGCAAGTGCTAAACAATTAAGTGCTAATATTGAATATATGAAATATGCTATGGGTTCGGTATTTGCACCAGTTATAGAATATGTAATCAATTTAGTATATCAATTAATGAAAGCAATTCAGTCAGTAGTTTACGCTTTTAGTGGAATAAATATATTTGCAAAAGCAATAGCATCTTCAATGAATAAAACTGCAAAGAGTGCAAAAAATACAAACAAATCATTGACAGGAGTTCATGACGAAATAAACAATGTGTCAGAAAAAGATAGTGGCTCACCATCTCCTAGTATAGATTTATCGGAATTAGATAGTCAATTAAGTCCATTAGCACAAAAACTATATGATTTCTTCAAACCATTAAAAGAAAGCTGGGATAATTACGGTCAAGGTTTAGTAGAACAAGTAAAAACAACAGCTAGTCAAATAGGAGGACTAATTGCTTCAGTATGGGGAAGCTTTGAAAATATTATTAGTAATGGAACAGTGTATTCTATATTAGAAAATATATTAGCAATTATAGGAAATATTGCAGAAGCTTTTTCAAACGCATGGAATTACAATGGTAATGGAGATGCAATAGTACAAAACTTAGCTAATACATTTAATGATTTGTTAACTATAATTAATAATATTGTAAAAAGTACACTATTTCAATGGTTGTTAGATATAGGTGTGAGCGCAATAAAAACAGTAACTGATACGATTAATACTTTATCAAATGCAGTATTATGGGTATCAGAAAAAATTGGAGAGTTTATTGGATTTTTTACTGGTGAAAATAGTGAAAAATTAGATGCTTGGTCTATAATTTTAGGAAGTATTGCAACTGCTATAGGTTTAGTAATTGCAGCAGTAACAACATGGAATGTAATTAGTACTATTGCAACGGCAGCAACGACAGCTTTTGGAATAGCTGTTAACATTTTAACTTCGCCTATAACATTAGTAATTTTAGCAATTGCAGCATTAATAGCAATTATTGTTGCTATAGTAGTATATTGGGATGAAATTTCTGCAGCATTAGCGGCAGGCTGGGAATGGATTAAACAAAAAGCAGAAGAAATATGGAATGCTATTGCTGATTTCTTTAAAAATCTATGGCAAGGAATATGTGATACTGCAACAAATATTTGGAATGGTATTAAAGATTTCTTTTCTAATATTTGGAATGGTATAAAAAATACTGCTAGTACAGTATTTAATGCGATTGCATCATTTTTTAGTAACATCTGGAATGGTATAAAGACGGTAGTTTCAAATGTATGGAATGGATTAAAAACTACTATTTCAAATGTAATTAATGGAATAAAAAATACAATATCAAATGTGTTAAATACTATAAAAACAGTATGGAACAATATTTGGAATGGTATAAAAACAACAGTAACTAATATCTGGAATGGAATATGGAATGCAATAAAAAGTGTGATAAATAAAATTTTAAGTGGAATAGAAAAGTTTGTAAATGGAATTGTTAAAGGAATCAATATAGTTTTAAGTGGAATAAGCAAAGTTGCAAATGCAGTTGGTTCATTAATAGGATTAAAACCTATTAATTTACAACTAAGCACAATATCTTTGCCTAGATTAAAAAAAGGAAACGTAGCTTATTCTGAGACATTAGCAGTATTTGGCGAATATACTGGTGCAAGTCAAAATCCAGAGATTACAGCACCACAAAGTATTATGTATGACACAATGAGGAAAGCAATTGAAGATACAGAGTTTTACAGTAATAATGAGCAACCTATAAATATAACAGTTATGGTAGGAAATAAAAAGCTAGGAGAAATAATGATAGAAGACTTAAGAGATAGATCAAGAAGAACAGGAAAAAATATTGAAGCTTTAATAGGAGGATAGACTTATGCTTTGGAAATTAAATGGTAAATTGATGAAATCGCCATCTACGTATAGTGATGATATAGAAGATACGGATAAAGATAGTTATTCTTCAATAGTAGATGGCTCTTTAATAGATAACCCTATTGCAGTTGGACTGCTAAAATGTAACATGAGTTTTGATTTGCTAAGTGAAAAAGAAGCACAAGAATTGTGTCAAGCCACTTATCAAAATCCTATGATAGTAACAATAAAATGTCCTTCTGTTCCACGGTGGAATGTTAGAAAATGCAAAATTTAGAGTTAGTAAAAGAAAGACCGAAATGATTTCAACAGGAGAAGATGAAGACACTTCCAAATCAAAATGGAAAGTGTCTTTTAATATGATGCAAAAAGAATTAACTGAAGCACAAAAGCAAGCTGTGAAGGAGGCAAACAATGTATAAAGAAGTAAGTCAAAAATGGAATGAAAATATATTTAAAAATGTGCAAGCAGTAATGAATGTATATTTTGACGGAGTTCTAATAAATCCTAATTATATTACTGATTTTAAATTAGGCAATATATTGTTTGACGGTGAATTAAAATTAGGTGCTACTCCAAGGCAATATATAGATATACAAATACATAAAAAGGCAGGAATTAAAATACCTAAAATTATAAAAATAGATTATGGAATACTTATCAATAAAGCATTAACTGTTAAAGAAGTTAACGCTATGACTGTAGGAGATTTGAATGGAATTAAAGTAAAGAGTTTATCGAAAGACGACAGTTCGTTTGAAATGATACCTATGGGAATATATAATGTAGATGATTATGATGACGAAGATGATAATGTAATTAATATTAAAGCATTAGATAATATGATAAATTTAGACTTAAATGATGGTTATTATGATGCAAGTGAAATAATAAATGCAAAAGGGTATGCGACACTTGGAGAGTTGGCATCAGATATATGTATAAAAAAAGGATTAGAGTTAGGCTCTAGTTCTTTTTTAAATTCAGATAAAAAAATTACTGTTTATGATAATGCTATAACAGCAACAGAATATATGAGTATGATTGCAGAAAGCGCAGGTGGATTTTGCTGTGCAGGCAGAGATGGAAAAATCTACATAAAAACAATAGGCGAAGATAAGGTTTCAATGCCTTTAAAATTATTTAAAAATTATAAATTTAATGAAGAATATAAAATATCAAAAGTTGCCTATGAAGATGGTGTGCGAGATTATAAATTTGGAGATGAAGAAAGAAATACTTTATGGATAAGCCAAGATAATATGTTTATTGTTGATGAAGACCAAATAAAGAAAATATATAACAACATTAAAAATCTGACGATAAATGGTTTTGAAGGAACATCAATAATAAATCCTGCTTGGGATATGGGAGATATAATTTTAATTGACGATAAACCTATAATATATCAAGGAGAAATGACATTAAACGGAAGATTTGTCTCAGACATAAAGAGCAAAATAAGTATAAAACAACGAGAAGAAACAACAATTAAAAAACAATCACAAAAGGCAATCAACAGAGAAATATATTCAGAAATAGACCAGCAAAACTTAAAAATAAATCAAGTGATAAAAGAAACAACAGAGAATACTGAAAAGCTAACTCAACATGAACAAACACTCGATAGTATAACAGACACAGTAAGTAATGTAGAAACAAAATTAGAGAATGATTATTATACAAAAACAGAAACAAATTCTCAAATAACACAAAAGGCTGATAGCATAACGAGTGAAGTAAACAAATCTATTTCAACAGCAAAACAAGAGGCGATTAATAGTGCTAATTCAAGTACAGACAGCAAATTAAGGAATTATAGTACAACAACTGAAATGAACAGTAAAATAACACAAACAGCAGAAGAAATAAATACAGAAGTAAGAAAAAAAATAGGAGAAGATGAAGTATGTTCCATTATAAGTCAGTCAGCAGATAAGATTACAATAAAAAGCAATAGAATATCAATACAAAGTGATTATTTTGCATTAGATGAAAATGGAAATATAACAGCAACAAGTGGAACAATAGGTGGATTTATATTAGGAAATACTGAGTTTACAGGAAATCTAGATGGTATATATAATTACAATGAATATGATATAAGAATAGCATTTAATTCTATGCTAGGTAATTTTCCTGATACAGACTTGAGTATTTTAAAAGAAATATTAGATGTAACTGGTAATGGAACCATTAATACTGCTGATACTTTAGCAATGATGCGAATAATTCATGGATTGACAGAAAACACTAAAAAAGTTTCGGGAAATATAAAAATAAATTCAAAAGACCCTAAAAACGCATTATGTATAACTAAAAACGGCGAGTTATGTGTCGCATTAGGTGTAGGTGGAGTAAACACAAATTCTCTTTCTACTAAAACTATTGCATGTGGAACTATAGATACAACAGGTGATTCTTTAAATTTTAATGGAATATCTCTTAGTAGCACTACTCTTGCTTTAAATTATGGTTTTAATGGAACAACGCGTCAATGTGTAACATTAAACAAAGATAAGTTTAGAATGGAAGATTATAATGAGTCTGATAATTCCATCGAAATTTCTCCAAACAAAGGGCTTACAATTCTAGGTTCAAAGAACAACCGCCCAGTAATCATAGTAGAAGATGAATATAGGTCAAATACATCACAAATTGGAGCTACCAACATATCTTCTTCAGAATTTTTGGCAAAAAATGAAGAAAGCACAACATATATAAGGCCTAACAATATTGAGACACCTAAAATTATTCTTTCGGGAAGCAATTCTGAGGTATTAAGCTCAGGAACTGACACAAATTATATTGGAACAGGTAGTGAATATTATGGTATAACGACAAGTTTAAGGGGTAATACAGTAAGACTTTATGCTCATTCTGGTGGAGGAGTATATTTAGGTTATAGTGGAAGTACAGCTATAACGTCAGACGAAACTCAAAAAGACATATACGAAATAGACGACAGATATATAGATTTCTTCAATAAAATAAAACCTATTACCTATATATATAAGAAAAGAGGACATAGAAATCATATAGGTTTTGGAGCAAGGCA
>CANRGE010000057.1 GCA_947630065.1 uncultured Clostridia bacterium | reverse complement strand
CGCGTCAACAAATCTTTACGCTTCTTTGAGACCTTGAATTTAGATAGAAAACTTTAAGATGTAGAGAAAAGGTCTCACGAAGCGAGATTTGTTCTATCTTAAAAAAATAATTGACACAATAACAATTAAAGAATATAATAAATGCATAAAAAATAAAAAATGAAGGAGAGGAACAAAAGATGAAAAGCTTAGAGGTTGTAACACACACACACACACACACACACACACACACACACGAATAGGAAGGAAAAAGGAATAACGCTAATAGCATTAATAATAACAGTAATTTTATTATTAATATTAGCAGGAGTAGCAATAAATTTTGCATTGGGAGAAAATGGTATATTAAAAAAAGCTAATCAAGCTTCAACTATATATAATAAACAACAAGCTGCTGAAGAAGTTAATTTTAAAATATTGGATAAGAATATGTTAGCTAAAAAAAATAAAATAGATTCTAATGTTTATGATTATATTTTAGAGAACCTAAAAATGGATAATGAAATAGAATATATTGATTCAGTTAGCAGAGTTGTAAAGGATGAGGCTTCAAATAATAATATTTATTTAAAATTAGGAAAATACAATTATGAGTTTGAAATTAATGAAAATTTTGAAATTGTGAATATAAGGGAAATAGAAAATTCACAAAAAGGAGTTTATAAAAAAATAACATATAATTTTAATGTTTCAGATGAAATTATAATAGATGGTAAATTACCTGATGCACAATATGCACTTGCTAATGATAGTGTTGAAATAGATAAAAGTAATAATTATAAAAGAGATGACGGCTACATGTTTGTAGGTTGGGGAGAAAAGCAAACAGATAAAAAGGGGTTATCTGAATTAATAATGCCAGAAGAAGATATAACATTATATGCTATATGGACTGATGATTTCTTGGACTGTATAGAAAACAATCCAAATTTGGAAGATATAGTTACTGTTACAATTAACGGAAATGGAACACATAGATATGATGGAACTAATTTTGGAACTTCAATATCAACATACGGTAAAGGAACAAGCAATACAGGAGATATTTGCTATAAAATTAATATGGAACAAATGCAAAATATCAATGAAGAATATAAAATAAAAGGCTTAAGTGCTGATGTAAATTGGTCTCGATCAACCTATACCAAACCTAATGGAACTGAATACTGGAATTATGGAGCTTATGCTCAAGAAACCGCAAAGTTAAGTGTTATATATGATGACGATACAACAGAAGAAATAGTAGAAACTAATAGCACTCCTACTACTATTAGTGCTGGATTGGTTAAAAGTAAAAGTACAACAATTAAAATTAATAATGAATCAAATAAAAAAATAAAAGAAATAACAATAATAATGTCTGCATATTGTACAGGAAGAACAGATGAATATAATAATAAAATGACTGTATCATCAACAATGTTATGTAGTAGACTTTATTTTATGGATACACAATAAAAAATAGTAGAAAAATGCATAATTCTACTATTATAAAGAATTTTATTAAGTAATTTTATGAAACCATTAGAACTTAATTACAAAATTATAAAAAATGGTTGTAAAATAAAATAAAAATTGATATACTATCATAGAAGATAATATATCATTTTTTTTATAAGGAGGAAAAAATTATGGAAAATGAAAATATTGAAGAAAAGAAAGAAGAAGTTGTAACAGGAGAAGTAACATTAGAAAGTCAAAATAACAACGATATAAAAATAGCAGATGACGTTGTTGCAGTAATTGCAGGTGTAGCAGTAGCAGAAGTTCCAGGAGTTGCAGAAATGGCTGGAGGATTTGCAGGAGGAATTACAGAAGTATTAAGTGGTAAAAAGAGCTTATCAAAAGGTATAAAAGTTGAAGTTGGAGACAAAGAAACAAAAATTGATGTTAATATAATAGTAGACTATGGAACAAGAATACCAGATGTAGCATTTGAAATTCAAAATAGAGTAAAGAAAACAGTTGAAAATATGACTGGATTAAAAGTATTAGAAGTAAATGTTCATGTACAAGGAGTTAAAACACAAACAGCAGAACCAAAATCAGAGGAATAATAAGTGAGGTAAAAAATGAAAGTATTAGATAAAATAGCATTAGTAGTATTTTCTACAGTAATTTTAATTGAATCAATAATTGTAGCAGTATTAATATTTGGTTGGCTTGATGTTAATAGTATCGGAGTATTTTTAAATTATTTAGTAAAAGATTCTACAGCATCAAATATAACATTAGGAATAGTAGTAGTATTTTTACTACTTGCAATTAAAGCAATATTTTTTACATCAGAAACAAAAAAAGAAGATGATAATTTTGAAAATGGTGTATTACTACAAAATGAAAATGGAAAATTATTAATCTCAAAAGATACTATACAAAACTTAGTAAATGGAGTTGTAGCAAAATTTACAAGTGCACAAAATGTATCATCACAAGTAATTTTAGGTAAAGACAATGGAGTAAATGTTGAAGTAATGCTATATGTAACGCAAGAAGCTGTTATAAAAGAATTATCAAATAACTTACAAATAAAAATTAAGGAAACAGTAAAAAAATCTTTAGATTTAGATGTAAAAGAAGTTAATATAAAAGTTAAAAACATAGCAGCTACACAACAAGAGATTCAAGGATAGGTGAAAAAAATATGGATGGTTTAAAAAATTTTTTTAAAGAATATTGTGGAGCTATAATAGGGGGAATAGTAGCAATAGTAATACTATGTACTCGATTATATGAATTAATTATAGGATTAATTTTAGTAGCAATAGGTGTATTTTTAGGCAATTATGTACAAAGAAATAAATATGAAGTTAAGGAAAAACTAAAAAATTTCATAGATAGAATATAGAAAGGAAAATGTTATGAATAGAACAGCAGCAAGAGAGCAAGCTTTTAAATTGTTATATAGTTTAGAAATTCAACATGATAATTATGAAGAACTTACTGAATTATATATAGAAAATAATGAAATTGAAGATGCAAAAACAAAGGAATATATAAAAAATATAGCAAATGGAGTAAAAACTAATGAAGAAGCAATACAACAATTAATTTCAGAAAATTTAAAAACGGGATGGCAACTTGAAAGAATTTCAAAAGTAAATTTAGCTCTTTTAAAGTTATCTATATATGAAATAATTTATAATGAAATACCATATAAAGTTGGAATAAATGAAGTAATAGAACTTGCCAAAAAGTATGGAGACAACCAATCAGCTTCGTTTATAAATGGGGTACTTGCTAGTATAGTAAAACAAAAACTAGAAAATTAATAAACACTTAATTTATAAAATAATTATTAAATAAACAATAGAATCTCTGTAAATTTTTACTATGCAAGAGGGCTTGAAATATAGCCCTCTATTAAAAGAACAAATCTCGCTTCTTTGAGACCTTTTCTCTACATTTTAAAGTTTACTATCTAAATTCAAGGTCTCAAAGAAGCGTAAAGATTTGTTGACGCGAAAATTTACAAAGTAAATTTTCTGTGCAATGCTAGTTTTTTATATAATAGGAAAGTAGAACTTTCCTATTATATAAAAATGTAACAAGAATGGAGAATAAAATGAGACCACAACCAATAACAGTTGCAGATTTAAATAAATACATAAAAGATAAAATTACACAAGATGAATATTTAAATAATGTATATGTAAAAGGAGAAATATCAAATTTTAAAAATCATTATACAGGACATTTGTATTTTACATTAAAAGATGACAATTCTTTAATAAAATGCATAATGTTCAAATCTTTTGCTGAAAATTTAAAATTTGTTCCAAAAGATGGAATGAAGGTAGTTGTTTTTGGAACAGTTGCAGTATACGAAAGAGATGGAGTATATCAAATATATGTTAAAGCAATGCAAGAAGATGGAATAGGCGATTTATATAAAAAATATGAAGAGTTAAAAAGAAACTTAGAAAAAGAGGGCTTATTTGATATAAAATATAAGAAAAAAATACCATTTATGCCTAAAGTAATAGGAGTTCTTACTTCACAAACAGGTTCGGTAATTAGAGATATAATAAATGTTAGTACAAGAAGAAATCCAAATGTATATATAAAATTATTACCAGTACCTGTTCAAGGAGAAGGAGCTAGTTTAAAGATTGCAGATGCTATTAAATTTATGAATGAAAAACAATTAGCAGATGTTTTAATTATTGCAAGAGGTGGAGGATCTTTAGAAGATTTATGGCCATTTAATGAAGAAATAGTAGCACGTGCAATATTTGAATCACAAATACCTATTATATCTGCTGTAGGACATGAAACAGATTTTACAATAGCAGATTTTGTTGCAGATTTAAGAGCACCTACACCATCTGCAGCAGCAGAACTTGCTGTACCAAATATAGAAGAAATAAAAATAAAATTATCTAATTACAATAATAGATTTAGTATTGCATTAAAGAAAAAAGTGGAATTAATGAGATTACAATACGAAAAATGCATGAATAGAAGAGCATTTAAAGAACCATTACAAAATATTAATGAGCAATATATAAAAATTGATATGTTAGTAAATAGAGTAAAAACAAGCCAAATAAATAAAATAAATTTAGTAAAAAATAGAGCTTATAATGCAATATCAAAATTAGATGCATTAAGTCCATTAAAAACACTAACAAGAGGATATTGTATAGCACAATCACAAGATAAAATTTTGAAATCTGTTAAAGATGCACAAAAAGATAGTAAAATACAATTACGATTTGTAGATGGAATAAAGGATGCACAAATATTGAATTAATTAAAAAAGATAAGATGTTGAAAAATAAGAAGAATATTACATTGTTAGATTACAGACAATAGAAATTTTGACATATCTATCTGGAACTATATGAAATTTTTTTCAATGGGATTTGATTAGGAAGGAATGAATAATAAAATGAAAGAAGATAGTTTTGAAGAACAAATAAAACAATTAGAAATAATAGCAGGAGAATTAGAAAAAGGTGATTTAAGTTTAGATGAATCTGTTGCTAAATTTGAAGAAGGTATGAAACTTTCAAAACAATGTACCAAAATGCTTGAAGAAGCAGAAAAAAGAATAAATATTTTAATTACAGATGGAAATGATGTAAAAGAAGAGAAATTTGATATTAATCAATAATATGAGGGGAGAGAAAATGGAGCAAATTACTCAATTTAAATACTTATACATACCTTTTATTCTATGGTTTGGAATACAATTATTTAAAGTTATATATGATTTAGTAACAACCAAGAAATTTAATTTTAAAAGAATTATGGGAGCTGGAGGAATGCCTAGTTCACATTCTGCTGTTGTAGTTTCTTTAGCTACTTTAATTGGAAAAAGCCAAGGAGTAGAAAGTCCTATATTTGCATTATCAGTAATATTTGCATTTGTAGTAATGTATGATGCTGCAGGTATAAGAAGAGCAGCTGGTAAGCAAGCCAAACTATTAAATAAAATTATAGAGACACCAGGACTTTCAAGTGTACAAGTACAAGAAAAATTAGTAGAAGTATTAGGACATACACCAAAGCAAGTATTTGTTGGAGCATTAATAGGTTTCATCGCAGGAATGATATTTTAATGTGGAGGAAAATATATATGAATGATATTGAAATAGCAAGAGCTACTAAATTGGACAACATACAAACAATAGCCAAAAAAATAGGAATAGATGAAGACAATTTAGAATTATATGGAAAATATAAAGCAAAAGTATCAAATGAATTTATAAAAAAAGTTTCTAATAATTCTAACGGAAAATTAATTTTAGTAACAGCTATAAATCCAACACCATTAGGAGAAGGAAAAACTACAGTTGCCATAGGATTATCAGATGGTTTATCTAGAATTGGAAAAAAGGCTGTTTTAGCTTTAAGAGAGCCATCTTTAGGTCCCGTGTTTGGACTAAAAGGAGGAGCCACAGGAGGAGGACATGCCCAAGTTGCTCCAATGGAAGATATAAATTTACATTTTACAGGAGATATTCATGCAATAACATCAGCTAATAATTTATTATCAGCCATGATAGATAATCATATATATTTTGGAAATGAATTAGGATTTGAAAAAGTAGTGTGGAAAAGATGTGTAGACTTAAATGATAGACAACTAAGAAAAATACAATGCGGCTTATCAGATGAAAAGCAAATAGTTCCAAGAGAAGATGGATTTGATATAACAGTTGCATCAGAAATAATGGCAATATTATGCCTATCAAAAGATATAAAAGATTTAAAAGAAAGACTAGGAAATATTATAGTAGGATATAATAAAAACGAGCAACCAATTTTTGCCAAAGACTTAAAAGCTCAAGGTAGCTTAGCAGTATTACTAAAAGATGCTTTAAAACCAAATTTAGTTCAAACATTAGAACATACTCCAGCATTAATACATGGAGGACCATTTGCTAATATTGCACATGGTTGCAATAGTATAATTGCCACAAAATTAGCATTAAAGTTAGGTGAATATACTGTTACGGAAGCAGGTTTTGGAGCAGATTTAGGAGCAGAGAAATTTATAGATATAAAATGTAGAACTGCGCAAATTAAACCAGATGCAGTTGTATGTGTAGCAACATTAAAAGCACTAAAATATCATGGTGGAGTTGAAAAAGAAGATATTAAAAAAGAAAATTTAGAAGCATTAAAAGAAGGAATAAACAATCTATTAAAACATGTAGATAATATAAAAAACAAATTTGGATTAAATGTAATTGTAGCATTAAATGAATATGCAGATGATAGTAAAAAAGAAATAGAATTATTAACAAAAATATTAGAAGATAATAATATAATGTTAAGCCTTACACAAGTGTGGGAAAAAGGTGGATTAGGAGCAGAAGATTTAGCAAATAAAGTTATTAAGTTATGTGAAAAACAAACCAATATAAATTATATGTATAACTTAGAAGATAGTATACAAGAAAAAATAACAAAAATAGCTACAAAAATATATGGAGCACAAGAGGTAGTATTTTCAGAAAATGCACAAAATCAAATTAAACAAATAGAAAAATTAGGATATAACAATTTACCAGTATGTATAGCCAAAACACAATATTCTTTTTCAGACAATCCAAAAAATTTATTGTGTAAAGAACCTTTTAATATAAATGTTTCAGAAATTAATTTAAAAGCAGGTGCTGGATTTATTGTAGCACTAACTGGAAAAATATTTACAATGCCAGGATTACCAAAAGTGCCATCTGCAGAAAGCATAGATATAGATGATGAAGGAAATATAGTAGGAATATTCTAAAAATGTATATAAACACCTTATTTGGATAAAATATTAAAAAATTGATATCTAAATGAGGTGTATTTTTTTGAAAAAAATAGCTAAAAATATAAATCAAAATAAAAAAGCGATGATAATTATAAGTATAGTTTTTTCTATATTTATTTTATATCATATATTTAGTTCTAATATGGTTCAAGCACTATCTAAATACGGTTCAAGAGGAAATGAAGTAACTCAAATACAAACAAAATTAAAAAGATGGGGATACTATAATGGTTCTATAGATGGTATATATGGAAGCCAAACTCTTGCAGCAGTAAAATATTTTCAACGAAAAAATGGATTAACAGCAGATGGAATAGCAGGTCAAAAAACACTAGAAGCTATGGGAATATACAATTCTTCTGGAAATAGCAGTGGTTCTACATCTAATTCTAGTAATTTAAACTTATTATCACATTTAGTTTATGCAGAAGCAAGAGGTGAGCCGTATGCTGGACAAGTAGCTGTTGCTGCCGTAGTTTTAAATAGAGTAAAAAATTCAAACTTTCCTAATACTGTAGCTGGAGTTATTTATCAAAGTGGAGCATTTGATGCTGTTTCAGATGGTCAAATAAATTTATCTCCTAACGATACTGCAAAAAAAGCAGCACAAGATGCTTTAAATGGATGGGATCCCGCATATGGATCTATATATTATTTTAATCCAGCAACTGCAACAAATAAATGGATTTGGTCAAGACCATATGTTATAACTATAGGAAAACATAGATTTTGTAAATAAGAAGAATATAAAACACACTAATTAGAAAATAGTTAGTGTGTTTTAGTAATATTAAAAATTAATTTCAAATAAATTGACAAAAGTTATACATATTGATAATATAATATCAATTAGAAGAATTGTGGAGGAATTTATGATTTTATATCCTAAAGCTTATTTAAAAAGTGTAAAAGATATAACTTACGAAATGTTATATAAAAACAATATACAAGGATTAATATTAGATGTAGATAATACATTAATAGATTTTTATAAAAAAATTCCAGAAGGAATAGAACAATGGTGCGAAGAATTAAAACAAAAAGGAATAAAATTTTGCATATTATCTAATAGCAATAAAAAAACAAAAGTAGAGAATGTTGCAAAAAAATTAGATGTACCATACATATTTTTCGCAAAGAAACCTTTAAAAACTGGATTTAATAAGGCAAAAAAAATCTTAGAATTAAATGAAAAACAAATAGCAGCTGTTGGAGATCAAATATTTACAGATATATTAGGAGCTAATAGAAGTAAAATGTTTTCAATATTAGTAGAACCAATAGAAAAAAAGGATTTATTTATAACATTACTAAAAAGACCAATAGAAAATTTTATTAAAAAAAGATATTTAAGTCAAAACAAATAATATAGAAAGGACGAAAAGAAAATGTATATAAATGACATACATATATTAATATATGTATTAGCAGGAGTAATAGGATTAATAGTGGGAAATTTTATTAATTGGTGTAATTATAGATTACCAGAAGAAAAAAATGTATTTACCCTAGAATATTTTAAAAGAAAAAAACAAGAACTACATCCTAATTATATGTTAATGATATCAAATGCAATACTATACATAGCATTAGTATATTTTTGCGGAATTGGAAAAACCTTTTACGAAAATCTACCATTAATTAAATTTGGATTACTTATACCAATGTTGTTATCAGCTTTTGTAATAGATTATAAACTACAAATTATTCCAAATAGGCTAAATTTGACTATGTTTGAAGTTGGTTTATTAATTACATTTATATATGGAATAGCAAATATAAACATAGCAGTAGATATGTTGTTAGGAATGTTTGCAGGAGCAGGAATATTCTTTTTAATAACATTAATAGGTGGATTAATTGCAGGAAAAGAAGCAATGGGCTTTGGAGATGTAAAACTAATGGGAGCATTAGGATTATATTTTGGACTAGGAAATATTATAATGATTTCATTAATAGCATTTTTAGTAGGAGCAATAATAAGCATAATATTATTAGCAACAAAGAAAAGAACAACAAGTGATTACATACCTTTTGGACCATTTATAGTTATAGCTAGTTTTATAGTATTATTTGTACCTTATGGATTTTTATTAAATATGTTGTTACAAATATTTACATTAGGAATGTATGGAAGAGTGTAAAATTTATAAAATGAAAGGAAAATAAAAATGAATCCAAAAATAAAATGGTTAAGAGATAAAATAGCAAGACTAGATATGCAAGGAATGATTATATCAAATCCATTGAACATAAAGTATTTATTAAATATAGATGCTGAAGGAGTATTATTACTAACCAGAAAAGAAAATATTTATATAACAGATTCAAGATATATAGAACATGTAAATACTATTTTAACAATTGATGATGATATAATAGTATGGAATGTAACAGATGTATCACAAGACGACTATGAAAATTTCTTTATGTTCTGTGAAAATGTTGGATTTGAAGAAAACTATGTAACATATGCAAAATATAAAGAATATATGCACAAGTACAAAATAAATAATTTAGTAGAAACAGAAAACCTTATAGAAAAGCAAAGAATAATAAAAGATACAGAAGAAATAGAAAAAATAAAAAAAGCATGCAATATAACAGATAACTGTTTTGAGTATTTAAAAACATATATAAAAAAGGGAATGACAGAAATACAAATAGCAAAAGCAATAGAAAATTATTTTTTGGAAAATGGTGCAGATGGAATAGCATTTGATACAATAGTTGCATCTGGAGAAAATTCATCAATGCCACATGCAGTACCAACTAATAGAAAAATTTCCTCAGGAGATATAATAACAATAGACATGGGATGCAAATACAAAGGATATTGTTCTGATATGACAAGAACTATATTTGTAGAATATGTACAAGAATATATAAAACCAATATACGATTTAGTATTAACAGAGCAAAAAAAGGTTCAAAAAGAATTAAAAGAAGGAATTACAACAAAAACAATATCAAAAATTGTTGAAGTAGATTTTAAACAAAAGAATAAAGACTTAATTCATGCATTAGGACATTCAATTGGACTAGAAGTTCATGAAGAACCTATATTATCTTCAAGAGCACCAGAAATTATGATAAAAGAAAATATGGTTTTTGCAAACGAACCAGGAATATATATATCAGGAAAGTTTGGAGTAAGAATAGAAGATACAATATTAATAAATAAAGATAACTGTGAAAGTTTAACAAAATCAGATAAAGAATATTGTATAATACAAGGATAGTAACTTAAGATTAAAGAAAAAGCCTTAAAAACCTTGATTTTTGAATAAAAATAGTATAAAATATATAAGATATTGAAATAATAAGGAGGAAATTATATGGCAGAAGTATATATGGCAGGAGATTTTAGAAATGGAACAACTTTTGAAATGGAAGGAAATGTATATAAAGTAGTTGAATTTCAACATGTAAAACCAGGAAAAGGAGCAGCATTCGTAAGAACAAAATTAAAAAATGTAATAAGTGGAGCTGTTTTAGAAAGAACATTTAACCCATCAGAAAAATTCCCAGGAGCAGAAATAGAAAAAAGAGATATGCAATATTTATACAATGATGGTGATTTATATTATTTTATGGATAATGAAAGTTATGAACAAATTCCATTAAATAAAGAACAATTAGGAGATAGCTTAAAATTTATAAAAGAAAATATGAATGTAAAAATATTATCATTCAAAGGAAATGTATTTGCAGTAGAACCACCAATGTTTGTTGAATTAGAAGTTACATATACAGAACCTGGATTTAGTGGAAATACAACAACAACTTCAGGAAAGCCAGCAACATTAGAAAATGGTTATGAAATTAGTGTACCACTATTTATAAACATAGGTGATGTTATAAAAATAGATACTAGAACTGGAGAATATATGGAAAGAATTTAGTTCTAGAAAAGAAAGGAAAAGAGAATGGCTGAATTACAAGAAAAATTTAATAAAATTATTTCTGAAATAGAAAGCAAAATTCAAAACAAAGAAGAATTAGATTTTATAAAAGAAAAAATATCTAATATATCAACATTATTCTTAGATCAATTAGATAAAGTTATAGACCTAAATACAGCAAGAATGGACGAAATAGCAGAAAATCAAACAATATTAAATAGAAAAATAGCAAACATAGAACAATTTATGCATAATATTGAAAAAGATATTTATATGGATGATAATTGCGATTTTGAAATAATTTGTCCATATTGCAATAATGAATTTGAAATAGATATTTCTGAAGAAGTAAAAAATGAAATAGAATGTCCAGAATGTCATAATATAATAGAATTAGACTGGAATCAAGAAGAACAACATTCGTGCAATGGACACTGCTGTTCATGTGGTTCAGAATGTGAAGATGAAGACGATAATGACGATGAAGATATGTAAGTAAAAGAAGACAATTAAGTCTTCTTTTTTTTATATAATAGGAAAGTTTTACTTTCCTATTATATAAAAATATAACAATGCACAGAAAATTTACTTTGTAAATTTTCGCGTCAACAAATCTTTACGCTTCTTTGAGACCTTGAATTTAGATAGC
>CANRGE010000056.1 GCA_947630065.1 uncultured Clostridia bacterium | reverse complement strand
AATAGGTTGGAAAACCATGTTCCTATTTCTGAAAAGTTGTCTAAGGTTTTGTATATTATAATTATGGCTACTGCAAATGTGAACCAGTAAAGCCATTTTGTCCAGACTCTTTTTTCTTTCATTTTTTTATTCTCTCCTTGTTTATTTTTTGTAGTTCTTATTATTTTATCTCATTTTGGGTGAAAAATCAACTGGTTTTTATATTTTGGGCTGTTGGGGGTCTATTGGGGGCTGTTGGGGGTGGTTTATTTGAAATTTGTTTCGTATTGCTTGACTTTTGGGAATTAACATGTTTTAATTATGCTTGCAGAAATTTGATTTTTATTATTTTTCAGATTTTTTTATTTCAATAATTTTAATCAAGCAAATTTATTAAGATAATTTGCTAAAAGTATTCCGTTTAAAATTTTAAAGTTTAAGTTCAAAGTTTGTGTTACAAACAATTTCAGTAAAATATTTAATAATAAAAGTGTCTAACAAATATTTTAAAATTCTAACACAAATAATCCAAAATCTATTGAACCTATTAGTTAAATATGCTAGAATAGGAGGTGATATATGAGTACATATAAACCAACCAACGACTACATTTTCGGACGCATTTTTGGTGACAAGGATAACGAAAGTCTATTAAAAGATTTATTAGAGGCAATTTTACCGCATCTTGATATAGATACCTTAGAAGTAAATAAGCAAGTTCCTGTAGAAAGGCAAAAAATAAAGGATAAATTAGGGATTATGGATATTTTAGTAACTCTAAATAATGGTATTAAAGTAAATATTGAAATGCAGGTTGAAGATTATGAAAATACTATAGATAGGTCACTTTTTTATCTATCCGGAGTTTTTCACGAAAGCTTAGAATCCGGTAAAAATTATGCTACAATTCCATATACTATTGGAATATGGATTTGCAATTTTGATATATTTGATGATGGTCCTTTTCATGAAATTGGGCGAATACGAAGGGATTACGGGAACATTCTATTGACAGACAAGTATGAGCTTCATTATATTCAGTTACCAAAATTTAAGAAGAAATGTAAGAGAATTTCAAGTAAGTTAGAACAATGGTTGACTTTTATTATAAATGAGAATTTGGAGGAGATTAAAATGAGTGATAATAAATTAATTAAAGAGGCAGAAGAAAAATTGGAAGCATTAAATGCAGATAAGGAAGCTCAAAGGCTTGCGGAATTAAGAGAAAAGGCTATCAGAGATGAAGCTGCTGCTCTTGATGGTGCATTTACTCGTGGTAAGGAACAAGGGCTTGCAGAGGGCAGATCTAATGGAATATTAGAAAACAGTCTCCAAATCGCAAAGAAGATGTTAGATGATAATTTTGATATCGAAACTATAATAAAACTAACCGGTTTAACAAGAGAAGATATTGAAAATTTATAAATACTAAAAAATCAAATTTCTGTAATGAAAACTACCGCAAAGTTTGTGTAAACTTTGCGGTAGTTTTTGCTTTGTGTTTGCTATATAGAGCATTTATTTTTTTTCCTTTATCTCATATGTTGCTTTGAATTGGCTTAATGGTACTTCTTCCCAGTTTTCTTCTTGGGTTTCATTGTTGATTGATTCTACTTTTTCTACTTTGATTTCTTCTACTATGTATTGTATTTCTGTTCCGTCTTCGTATTTTAGTAGATTTTCAATTAATTCTGTACCATTGCCTCTTATTGTTCTTGTTACTTCATCTCCGTTAGCGTCTATAACTGGTGTTGCTTTATCATTTACTACTTTCATTAGTTTTAGCGTAGCTCTATAATCATTTACTATGTCTTCTGGTAAGTTCCATTTCTTTATGATTGATAGATTTATTAATTTGTTGGTTGTTTTTTCGTAGTAGTAGTTTACATGGATTACGTTTTCATCAAATGTACCTGTTGCATTACCTGGAATTACATATTCATTGTTCTCGTCTACTTCTAGTGTATATCCCTGTAACTCTGTTTCTATGTATTTTGATGTGTCATAGTCTTCTCCGGAGTTTCCATATATGTGTACTGGGTCTTTTAGTTCTAGTAGTTGGTTGTTTCTTAGTATTGACATTAGGCTTTGGTTTTTATCGTTTGTATTTTTTAGGTAGTAGTGGATTACTACTTCTTTTAGTTTGTCATTTGTTATTGTTACTGTATTTTCTGTGCTTTCACTTGATACAGTGCATGTATGGGGTTTTGTATTTAAGCTATATCCTTCTGGTGCTTTTATTTCTGTTATTGTATATTCTCCTTCTGGTACTTCTAGCACTATTTGCCCATTTGCATTTGTTTCTCTTACTACATAGATGTCACTTTCTGATAATTCTTGAACTAGGCTTATATTGTTGATTTCTATTGTTCCTGCAGTTGTATCATCTTCTGCTGGTTCATATTTTATGTGTAATTTATATTTCTTGCTTACATCTAATTTTGGAGAATAATAACTTACTTTTCCTTTATTAGTTGCTGTAAAGAATGGTGTTCCATTCTCTGTCTCATCAGCACCAGTTGCACTTAATTCAGGGTTATCATTGATTTCTTCAATATATCCATACAATGTTCCTTTATTATTTATTGTTGTATCTACTTTTACAAAATAATTTCCTACTTTTTCTGTTAAATCAATTGGTATATATAGATTTGCTTCTTTATTGTTTTGGTCTAAATCATCTAATACATAACCTTTTTCTGTTCTTTTGAATTCATGTTTAGGCTCTGGAACTGGTTCTTCTTCTGGTTCTGGTTGTTCTTCTGGTTTTGTTCCTGTTTCTGTTCCTGTTTCTGTTTCTTCTTCTCCTGTTGTTGGTTCTCCTTCTGGTTCTGGTGTTGATGTTGTTTCAGGACTTGGTTCAGAATTTTGTTCTTTATTTGAGTCTTTGTCTAAATTTTCTTCTTGACCTGGAACTGTTTCATCTACTTGGTTATTATCTTTTATTTCTTCTCTTACTGCTAACATTTTTATCTCTTTTATTTTTACTGTTGCTGAAGCACTTGTGTTTTCTTTTTCACATTTATATCCTAGATGTAAATAATATACTTTTCCACCTTCCAATACTTCTGTTCTATATGTTTCTTCTCCGTTTCCTGATGTGCCTTCTGTATCTGTTCCATGATTCATAAATGCTTTGCTACTATCATATGTTGGAGCATCTGTGCTATCTGTTATCATTCCATATAAAATTCCTTTATCACTTGATGATAATGCTGCATTTAATTGAATTACTGTATCTTCTCTACCTCTTAAGTCTATTACATAATATGATTGTGCTGTTGTTCCTGCATTTTTTGTATTATTTGGAGTTATCTCTCCATTACCAGTACCTTTTATAAAATGATATGTACCATTATCATGTAATTCCCCTAATATGTCTGATTCTGTTAATTTACTTGATTTTGACTCTATTTTAAATACTGCTCCTTCTAATTTATTATTATCTTCATCTGTTTTATTTATTGTTAATACATTTTTATTTTCTATAAAATATGCTACTATATGATAATTTTCAGTTATGTTTGTAAAATAGTTAGCTGGTATCTTACAATTTCCTTCATTATCTATTGTAAATTCAATTTCTTTTCCATTTAATGTGACTTTTTGGATTATATAGTCAGAAGAACCGTTTTTAGTTGGTTTTATTTCTATTTCTTTGGTATTTGATCCTCCATATGCTACTGTTTCTACATATTGTATATTATTACTTTGTAAATATTTAGTAGTATTATACCCTCCTGAAATTGTTCCTCCTGTTGCAATTCCTAATGAATTTTTTCCTACCTCAGTTGTTATATCAAATTCCTTTTTCTTATTTTTTACTGTTATTTCTGTATAATCTTTTGCTGTACCTGCTGGACCTATATCTAATATTGGATATTCTCCTTCGATGTATGTCCATCGACTACTTCCCTTTAAACTATTACAGAAACTTTCTGTCTTCATATCTTCATCTTTACATGCTGTACAATTTAATAAGCTATTATTACCATTATTCGTATTCGGATATAATACATCTATATCTTCATTATAAAAAATATTGTGCCAAGAACTTGTGTTTGAATTTTTATTTTGGCCGTATATTGGTCCAGCATAAGAATCAACATAAGTATTTTCATGACCTTGCCACGCCCCTTCCGGTACATTTGTACCGCTATATACAGATCCAACATCATAACAATTTTCTATTGTACCTTGATTTTGTCCTACTATTCCACCTACATAAGAGGTTTGCTTATTACCTTGATATGCTGATGTAGTCCTAATTTCCCCTGCATTATAGACATTTGCTATTTGATAGTTACCATGATATCCTGTTATTCCTCCCATATATACAGTCTGAAATGGAGTCGTATTTGTTACATCTCCTTCATTATAGCACTCGTTTATGGTTCCAGAGCTATCGTATCCTGAAACTCCTCCTATATATAAAGAAGATGAATTATTGATATAACCAGATATTCCATTAGTAACATTTCCTATATTATAACAATCCATAATTGAACCACCTTTACCAGCAATTCCTCCTTCATATATGTAGACATTGTTACTAGTATCTCCAGTAGTCTTTATATTACCTTCATTATAACTTGATTGTATTGTTCCACTAGAACTATCTTCTACATTTCCTACAATTCCTCCTATACAATGGCTAGCTGTATAATTGCTAGTTGATGAACTATTCAATTCAACTTCTCCTGTATTATGACTTTTTGTTATAAATCCTGATCCGAGCTAGAGTAGCTGTTAATCCTCCTATATATGTATATCCTTTGGGGTTAATTACTTGTATTTTTCCAGAATTATCACATGTTTGTATATAACTACCACTGCCGGAGCCAACTAGACCTCCTAGAAGATTATTATTCTTTGTATTCATTGTTAGAATGTCTCCTGAATTTGAACTGCCTTTTATATATCCTGAACCATATCCAATTAATCCACCATACCAGGCATATTCTGCATTAAAACCTGTAATATTTCCTTGATTAACGCAATTTTCAATTTTAGGACTACCATTGTAGGTGTATCCTATAATACCACCAATATTTTCTGTGGTTGTTTTATTTGATGACGCAATTGAAACTATGTTACCTAAATTTTCACATTCCTTAATATTTGCAAAAGAACCTGAAACTCTAATATAATTTCTACCAATTAGTCCTCCAACATTCGCTCCACTGCTATTTTTTGATACTGTTATATTTCCCGTATTATAACACTTGTATAACCATATATAATTTTCATCATCACCAATTAATCCTCCTATATAACCTGTGCAATTAATTATATTTCCTGTGTTATAACTATTTTCTATTTGTGTTTCAGAATAATTACTAGCATTTCCTATTAATCCTCCTATATAACCAGTATACGAATTGGATATATTAGCACCTGTAATATTTCCTGTATTATACGAATTTTTAATATATATTTTATTTTTTTCTCTTCCGGTGGCACCACTAAACGTTCCTAAAAAACCCCCTAGATATTCAGTACTGCTACTTTCACTACTAATTATATCTCCTGTATTTCTACTTTGTATTATATATATCTCACCTGAAATGGAACTACCATATCCCATTAATCCCGCAAGATACGATTGTTTACTTACAATTCTTCCTTCATTACTACTGTTTTTAATATATATTTTCCCCGTTGTATTGTTTAAGTATCCCATTAGTCCACCTAATTCTTCATAACCATTTACATCTCCTTTATTTGTTGCATTTATTATATTAATTGATGAAATACCACTTGCGTAGCCTATTATTCCTCCATTATATCTATTATATGATTCAGCTAATAAATCCCCAGTATTTGATACATCTTTTACCCCTAGTTTACAATAATTAGCTTGACCAATTATTCCTCCTGCATAATTACCTTGGGATATGTTTCCTGTATTTGAGCATTCTTTTATTCTTACATCACCTGGGTTTCCTGAATTTCCATATATATACCCTACAATACCTCCTCCTTCGTAACCATTTAAAATTTCTCCACTGTTATTACAATCCTTTATGCTTAATTTAGAAAAATCATAGCATTCTCCCAAAATGCCTCCAACTAGGCCATTATTCGCTGTTATTGTACATTCATTGTTACAATTTTCAAAATATGCTTCCTTTGTTGCATATCCACATATTCCGCCTACACATGAGTTTCCGCTTACAGTTCCTGTTACAGTTAGATTTTTTATTACTGCTCCATTTATGTAGCCAAATAGACCTTGACACGAAGATGATGAATTATTAATATATAAATTCTTTATTGTATGATTTTGTCCGTCAAATATTCCAGAAAAACAATTGCTGCTATTTGGTCCTATTGGTGGAAAGCCTTTTGCGTTTTCTTCTTTTTTTGTTAATTCTTCTTTAATTGACTCAACTTCTCCATCTCCATTTAAATCTACTTCATTATTATTTTGGTCTTCTGCTTGTTCTTCATCTGGAGTTTCAATTTCTTCAGTGCTAGTTGTATATTTGTAATTAATATTTGGATTTTTATAACATGATTTATCTGTAAAATCTAAATCATTCATTAATTTTACTGTTACATCTGAACATGCATCTCCGTTTTTTACTTTCATTGCTAAATCAACTAAATCCTCTATTGTGCTTATTTCTATTTCTTTAGTTGTATAATGATAATAAATCATATCTTCAACATCATAATTTGGATCTACAATCCTACTCTCATCATCTTCTTTTCCTCCTGAAATAGTAAACACTTCTGAATGTGGTGTATCTTCATATCCCTCTGGGAAACCTGTTTCTATGGCTTTATAGTTTCCTGGGCCTAGGGCTAGGGTTATTACTCCTTGAGCATTTGTTGTTACTACATGTTTTCCTTTTTCATTTAATGTTCCTACATAGTTTCCATTTGGGTCTTTTGCTTCATCTCCTATTGTTCCGTCTGAGTTTAATTCATATATTATAAATTCTGCATTTGCTAATGGTTTATTTGTTGACGCATCTATCTTGGTTAATTTGAATAGTGGTTTGTCTTGTATTGTGATTGTTATTGTGTCTCCATCTACTTCTATGTCTTTTATTGTATCAAAGTCATTTATTGATGCTTCTTTGTCTTCTGAGTCATCTCCATCTTCTTCTGTTATTGCCTTTACTAGTTCTACTTCATATTTTGCATTTTCTTCATTTGTTTCACCGTCTGTTGCCTGTTGTGCTCCTTCAGTGTCTTTTGCTACTTTAGTTACTACAAAATTTATTTCTTCTCTATTATTTAAATATCCTGCTGGTGCTGATGTTTCTTTTAATGTATATTTTCCTGTTATGCTTTCTTTTCCTTCTGTTTTTGCATATAAATCTGTTACACTTATATTTCCATCTTTATCAGTTGTAAAGAATTCACTATTTCCCATATCTTTTCTTTCTAATAAAAATGTTGCTCCTTCTAGTCCTTCTTCTTCTTTTTCTTCTTCAGGTCCTATTTTTTCCTTTGATTCTGCTACTTTCTTGATTTTTAATTTGTATGTTGGAATTTTTTCATTTGTTATGTTTAAATTTGCTTGTATTAGGTCACTAGCTTCATCGTTTTGTATCTCTTCATCTGTAAAATCGCATTCTTCTGTTCCCTGTTCATTTAGGCATTTTAAAGTATATGTTTCTTTTTCACCTTCTTTTTGGCTTTCAAGTTTAAACTTCACATCTTTCATTAAGTAATAACCTTTTGCATATACTTCTTTTAAAGTATACTCTTCATCTATTTTCAAGTTATTAAATACTGCTTTTCCTTCTGAGTCAGTTATTACCCTTTCATTTGTGTCACCATTACTTATTTCAAATATTACTCCTGATAAGCTTTCTTTACCTTCTTCATCTGTTTTTGTTATATTTAGTGCGAATTTTGGTGTGTTTTCAATTTGGGTTTTAAATGTATACTTGCCTTCTGCATTTTTTGAAATAGTAACATTTTCATTAAATTTATTAATTGTCTCTGACTCTTGTTCTTCAGCACCTTCTATTACTTCACCATCTTCTGATAAATATACAATTTTGTATTTATCGTCTTGACTTTCTGATGCACTATCAGTATTTTCAATAACTTTAAATCTTATTATTTTACTATCTAGTTCATAAGCCTCTGGTGCTTGGATTTCTTGGAAGCTGTATGCTTGATTTATTCTTAAATTTTTTAATTGTATTTTTCCAGCTTCGTCTGATGTTATAATTCTTGATATTTCTTTTATTTCTTCTCCATTTTCTAATTGGTCATTCTCTTCTTGACCTTCTGCATCTCCCTGGTTTTCTTTATCTTGCATCTCTGTTAGCTTAAATTTTGCTCCTTGTACTGGATGGTCTGTATCTTTTTTTACTTTTGTTATTTCAAAGTCATAGTAGTCTACTACCCTTACTCCTAATTTGTTTGGTTGTGAATCCATTGCTAGTCTTGCGTCTTCTGATGTGTAGTCATACCATACTTTATGGCAACTGTATGATACATCATTTGTTTTGGCATCATCTGGTATTGAGATTGTGTAACTAAATGTGTATGTTCTTCCTATGACTAGATTCTTTTCGTTTTCTATTACTATTAAGTATGATTTTATATCTGATAAATCTGTATCTTCAGTTATTTCCTCGAACTTATTTTTCTCTAGCCATTCTTCTGTTATACTTCGTATTACTTTTCCACTTTCTGTATTTTGTCCATCTCCTGCTGAATTTTCTGTATCTACATCTTCTATTCTAGGGTCTCCCTTTGTTGAATAATATACCTTAGTTGCATTTTTTAATTCCTTTGACATTGTATCTGGTAGCTGTATTCCTTTAATCATCGTAGTTGTGAATTTTGAACCTAAACTTGCACTTTCATCTACATATGTATTACCCGCAAAAGGTATCTTTCCTAAAATAACAACGTTATTTACATTGCCTCTATCATAATTATTTATCAAACTTACATTTATTTTTGCTGTCGCATAAGCTTTTTCTGTTGATGAATCTTTGGCGTTTACTTTTTGCACTTCTGCAATATTTGGTGCAATTGTAACTTCTCCATCTTCATTATAGTCTGATGCAGTCTCTGTTGTCATAAATGTATTTAATGATGATATATTTATTGTTGCTGTGCTTAATCCTACTGTCTCATTTGTGTTTCCATTATCATTTACATCATATCTATCATTTGTTCCATAATGATATAGATTTAAATTATCATTATATGAATATAGATTTACATGTATTGTTGATGATGAAACCATTGGATTTACTAGCACTTTGCAGTCTACATCTATTGTAAAGTCTGATGCTTTTGTTTCGTTATTTGTAACTATTTTTATAAAATATTTTCCGTCTTTTTTTAGTAATTCATATCCTGAGATTTTTACGTTATCATTATTTCTTAGTGATACATTATTTATCTCTAGATATGACAATGGTGATTCTGTTTTACTTGCATTTGAGCTTTCAAATCCTACTAAAAATACTCCATTTTTCCAGTCTGCATATGATACATTTTTTCTTGGTACTTCTATTGTTATTTTTTCATCTACTGGTTCCTTTGCTGTTGCAGATAATCCAACATTTGATACTTTTATTGTTGAATATGATTTCTCTGTTACCATTGCACATTCATCTGAACCTGTTACTGATGCTCCATTTGATAGTACTCCATTTAAATTTGTTTTTGCTATTTTTATTCCTGCTATTTGTTCCTTTGTAAAGTGTGATTTTAGGGCTTCTTTATCCACTTCTTTTACACAATATACTTCTAATTGTGAATTTGCTGATGGGTCTACTTCATTTGTTTCTATTCTTATGTGGGTTATTGGGGCGTCAAGTGTGTACATTTTACTTGATGAATTGTATGTCTCATGTAAGTCATTGTATGTGAATTCTTTTATTAGTGTATCTGTATCATTATCATAAACTTTTACATATCCTGTTTCGCCAATAAAGTTTGAGTTTCTGAAGTATATCTTGGTATTTTTTACATAATCACTCATCTGATATCCATCCCAAGTATCTCCATATTTTCCTTCTTTTTCTATCTCTTTCATTGTTATTCCTAGTGGTGTTTCTGTTTCTTTTGTTGTTTTGGTTACTCTCCACATTACTGTGTAGTCCACTGTTCCTACTTCTTTATTTCCATCATATACATCTATCAAGTTCTCTTTTGATATTGCATATGTACTTGTTGGTACTGATATGTAACTTTTATTTGCTATTTGTGCTGAAAATGCGTAATCTGCTGTTACCGCTGATACTGTGTAGAAGCTTATTCCTTTTGTTGCACTTACCTTTTCTGTTCTAAATATTCCTTTTTCTTCATGATTTTGGTTTTGATATTGTTCATTATTGAACTCTTCATTCTTATTATTATAACAATCATAATATCCTTCTATATCTACTGACATTGTGTAGCCATTATATAATTGATTATATGCTTCCTCTGGGTATTTTACTCGAACTGTATATCTTGTGTTATTTGCACCATTTATTCTTTCTATATGTAATTTGTGTGTGTCTTTGTTGTATTCTGATTTTCCACTTAGACATGTTACATCTTCTGGATATATATCAAACATGTCTGGAATTGTTACATCTATAACATTTTGTTTTGGTAATAATTGTCCCTTTGTCTCCATTATTGTGAAATCAAATTCTACTGTTTTATTACTTGATGTTCTAAAATCATTTAAATTTATTCTTGTATATGGTGCTGAAATATCTGCCTTTGCTGAGCCATACCAATCTACTGTTACTTTCATTGTTTTATTAATTTCTACTGATTCTGAGCCATCATCTGGAACCCATGTTCCTGTTAATGTAATTTCGTTTTCCTGTGAATAATCATCTGCACTTGTTATACTTGCATAGATATCTCCCATTAATAATGTTGAATTTCCTGCTGAGATTTCATTTAATTCTATCTCTCTTATATTACCTATACAATCTTTCTTTAGTATTGAATTTTTAAGTGTTTTCATGTTATATTTAAAGTTTCTACTATTAATCGTAATTTTTCCGTTTTGTAATTTTCCAGCTGTTTCAACTCCTAGCTCGATATACATTGTCTCTTTTGTACCTATTTCGTTACATGCTCCTAGAAGTTTATCTGAATATTTGTTTTTCTCGTAATTCTCAGCAAAAAAAGCCGCAAATTTTACATGTTTACCTTCGTCTGCATATTGATTTCCTTCAATTTTATCATATGCTAAAGTTCTTAATTGTTCAGCATTATATGCAACTTCTCTACTTTGCACTTCTTTTAGTTTTACAAAACCAAAGATTGCTGAACTTATTAATATTACTGAAATTACACTCAATACTACTAATATAACAGCGAAATCTTTCTTAGATGTATTTAAAATACCGCGTATTCTATCTCTCATCATCCGTACACCTTACCCTTTCGTTTTTCTCATGTTTATTACTACATTTACTTTTATTTTAACAATAAAAAAAGTGAAGTCAACCATGCCCAAAAAGCCCGATTACTCTCACATCTTACGGATATTTGACTCCTAAATAAATTTTACATTTTCATATCTTTTTGCAGCGCATCATCCGCATTCTATTACGTAAACTCAAAAATCTCCTACGGAACAAACAACTACACAAAATGCGCAACCGGGATACATCCCCAATTGCGCACAAATAATATAATTGCATCTATATGTTACCCCAATGCTCCCTCAAATCCTGCAATTTTTGTAAAGACTCCTCATTACTCCCCGTACAAACACCATAATAAAACTTTATCTTTGGCTCTGTACCAGATGGCCTAACACAACACCAACTAGAATTTTCTAAATCAAAATACAATACATTTGAAATTGGTAATTCTGTTTTACTTGTAGTATTAGTCCTAAAATTTTTAATCTCTTTAGTTAAATAATCCCTAAACTCCAACACTTTCAATCCAGCTAATTCTGTAGGAGGATTTTTACGTAACTTTTCCATCATATCTTTTATTTTTTCTGCACCTTCTATTCCTTTAAATGTTAAAGCAGTTTGCCCCTCTTTATAAT
>CANRGE010000055.1 GCA_947630065.1 uncultured Clostridia bacterium | reverse complement strand
TCCCCTGTTCAATATAGAGAACATTCCATGTTAGTAGCCTAATTTATACTGTCCAACTTTTTGGGTTCAGTACATTAAGGCTTTCCTTATTTGGTTATCTTAATAATACATACCAACTTTTATACAATTGTTTTGTCATTGTCCATAAACCTATTTTTTCAACATCATCATTTGCAATTATATTTGAAGAACCAACAACTTCATCGCCAAGTAAATATGAAATTGTTCCAATTTTTTGACCTTTATAAATAGGAGCTTCAAGAGCTTCTTCTAAAAAAATATTTTGCACTAAATTTTTTTCTTGACCTTTTTTAACTAAAGCACCACAAGAATTTTCTAAAGAAACATCAACAAATTCGCTAACTCCCTTATTAACTTTTATAGAATTAATAACTTCTCCAGCCTTTGCTATTTCAGAGTAAGAATAGTTAGAAAAACCATAATCTAATAATTTAGAAGCTTCATTAAAACGAACCTTAGGAGTAGGAGCCTTCATAATAACAGCAATTAAAGACAAGTTATCACGAGTCGCGCTAGCAGATAAATTATATAAAGCAAGAGAAGTTGAACCGGTTTTTAATCCAGTAGCACCAGAATAATTTCTTATTAATTTATTTGTATTTACAAGCTGAGATTTTCCATCTCTTAAAGAATCCATCCAAATAGTAGTGTATTTAGTTATATTAGGGTGTTTTGATAATAATTCTTTAGACATTAGTGCAATATCATAACAAGAAGTAAGATGACCATCTTCATCAATACCATGACAATTTTTAAAAGTAGTATCATTCATACCAAGTTGCTTAGCTTTATTATTCATTAACTCAACAAAAGCCTCTTCAGAACCTGCTAAATATTCGGCCATTGCAACAGTACAATCATTTGCAGAAACTACACAAATAGCTTTTAACATTTCATCAACAGTTAAAGTTTCTTTTACATCTAACCAAATTTGAGAACCACCCATAGAACTAGCATTTTCACTGCAAGGAATTTGTGTTTCATAAGATAAATTTCCATTATCAATAGCTTCCATAATTAATAAAATAGTCATTATTTTAGTAACACTTGCAGGACGAAGTTTTTCATGAGGATTATATTCATATAAAACTTTTCCAGAATTTTGTTCAATTAAAATAGCTGCACCAGACTCTAATTTTAAAGAATTAGTAGAAGCGGAATCTGTAGAAGAAGTAAGAATAGTCTCATCATAATCAGACCAAATATAACTATCAGTAGCAAAACAATATGTAGAAAAAACAAATGACATTATTAAAAATAAACAAATAAAATTAACACTATATTTAAAATATTTATACATAAAAACCTCCATGTGGAAAAGATGTTAAATTGTTAATAAAGCATATTCCAAAATTAAAAAAATATGAATAATCATAATAATAAATTTAGCTATTGTTATTTAAAAGAAGGTAATATATAATATAAAAAAAAGACAAAGGAGAAAAGAATTGAAAAAAATAATATATGTTTTTGGAATAATATTTTTACTAATAATTACAATATTAAATATTTTATTTACAGCTAATTTAGATGCATCTGAGCATATTGAAATTACTAATAATACTATAATTTATATTTTAGGTTTGTTAATTTTAAGTGGAGTAATATTTTATATTAACAAAATAATTAATGCAAAATTATATAATGATATAGAAAATGAAAAAAAGAAAAAAATTAAAAAGATATTATTTATAACCTCAATTACAGTATATGTATTATTTAATATATTATGGTGCATTTTTGTAAGACCACCAATAGTTGGCGACCAAATTCATGCATGCAATTTAGCACAAACATTTTATAGTGGAAATGATAATGAATTTTTACCAAACATAACATATGCTGGAATACCATTAATAGAATATATGCAAGCATATCATCAACAAATAACATTAGCATTCGTTTTTAGTATATTTTTTAGAATAATACACTTTGACGGAATTGGAATATTAAGAGTTTTAAATATTATCGGAAATATTTTTATATTAATAGCATTATATAAAATAAATAAACAATTACAAAACGAATACAAAACTAATAAAGTGCTATTATTATTTTTAATAATAACATTTATATCAATATCTATGTTGTCAACATTTATTTATGGAGATATACCAAGTATAGCTTTAAGTTTATTTTCAATATATTATATGATGAAATATACAAAATCGGGAAAAATAAAAGAACCTATTATGGCATCAATACTAACTATGATTGCATATATGATGAGAATGAATACACTAATATTTATAATAGCAACAGTAATATATTTATTATTAGATTTATTTAGTAAAATAAAAAAACAAACTGCAAAACAAAATATAATTAAAATTGCAATTATTATAATGTATATAATTATTTCAATAATTCCTTCAAACATAGTAAAAGCTTATTATATAAATAAATATAATTTAGATACAAATAAAGAATATCCTACAATAAGTTATATATTAATGGCAATGGAAGAATCTCATAGAGGTAATGGATGGTATAGTGAAGGAATAGGAGAGCCAGCACTAAAAGACCCTCAAGCTAAAAAAGTAGAATATGTAGAAAAAATAAAAGATAGATTAGAATATTTTTCTAAAAATATGGCATATACATTTAATTTTTATACAATGAAAATAGCTTCAATGTGGACAGAAAATACATATTCAGCTATACGAAACAATACAACACAAGAAAATGATGTATTAGAACAATTTATAGAACCATTAACATTTTACCAAAAAGCATTATTAATATTAATGAGTGTATGCAGTTTAATTGTACTAATACAAAACAGAAAAAATTTATCACTAGATTTAATATTTTTACTAACAATTTTTATAGGTGGTTTTTCATTTCATATACTTTGGGAAGCCAAATCAAGATATATTATTCCATATATAATAGTGCTAATTCCTATTGCTAGTATTAATATACAAAAATTAAAAATAATAGATAAAATAAAAACTAAAATTAAAGAGAAGTAAAAAATTACTTCTCTTTAACTATTTTGTAGCAGTGTCCGTAGTTTTTGTATATTCAATTACAATTATGCAAGGTCTATTTTGTCTATTTGTATAACTCACTTTCATATATATATTTGTTTTATTAAACCAAGTAGCTACAGTATCAGTAGAACCAAAGCATGTATTTAAAGAATATGCACTTCCATTTTCAGGAGTAAAAATAGAACCATATATATTAACTTGAGTATCTACATTTAATTCACTAATATCAACTATTGCAGTACTTTCTGATGTTGATGGAGTAGTTGCCTTATATACTTTTCTATATAATTTTTTACCATCTATCCAAGTACCAATAACTTGTTCATCAGTAGAATAATTATTTGCGTTTTCATTTCTTGTTCCAACAGTTGTTGAATTTTTAATAATATTATCTATTTCATTTGATATATCATCAATATTTTTATTTTCAGTTTTTTGTGCATTTTCATATTTATTTACAGCATATTCTGCACTTTTTAATATTCCATTATCTCCGTAATGCAAAATTTATTGCTACACCTGCTAATATTAATAATAAAATCACAGTTATTATTAATGCTATTAAAGTTATTCCTTTATCTATATATTTATTCGTGTGTGTGTGTGTGTGTGTGTGTGTGTAGAATTTCAAGGTTTTTCATCTTTTGTTCACTCCTTTTTATTTTATACTAAAATTATATATTTTGCTTATTATCTTGTCAATAATATATAACTAAAAAAAGGTAAAAGTATTTTATTAATTATATTGCAAAACCTTACGCAAAATGGTAAAATGAGAAAAATTAAATAAGGAGGAAAAAAAATGAAGCTACTATTAAAAAACGGAAAAGTAATTGATTATGCATCAAAAATGGAAGATAAAATGGATGTATTAATACAAGATGGAAAAATTGCAAAAGTAGAAAAAGAAATTAACGAAAGTGCAGATAAAGTAATTGACTGTACAAATTTATCTATTATACCAGGAATGATAGATATGCATTGTCATCTAAGAGAACCAGGATTTGAATATAAAGAAACTATAGAAACAGGAAGTAAAAGTGCTGTTAAGGGAGGTTTTACAACTATTTGTCCTATGCCAAATACAAAGCCAACCCCAGATAGCACTATTGTTTTGCAAAAAATTATAGATGAAGCAAAAAGAGTAAATTTGTGTAATGTGCTTCCATACGCAAGTGTTACAAAAGGAGAAAAAGGAGAAGAATTAGTAGACTTCGAAGAATTAAAAAAAGCAGGAGCAATAGCATTTTCTGATGATGGAATGCCAGTTGTAAATGCTAATATAATGAGACAAGCTATAATAAAAGCAGATAGTTTAAATACATTTGTAGCATCACATTGTGAAGAAAAATCAGTTGCAAAAGGAGCAATAAACGCAGGTAAAGTAGCAGAACAACTAGGAGTAGAAGGAGTATTACCAGAAGCGGAAGAAATAATGGCAGCAAGAGAAATTGTAATATCAGAAACAAACAATGTTAGAGCACATATATGCCATATAAGTACAAAAACATCAGTAAATATGGTAAGAGACGCAAAAAAACGCGGAGTAAAAATAACTTGCGAAACATGCCCACATTATTATAGTTTTACACAAGAAGAAGTGTTAACATCAGGAACTAACGCAAAAATGAATCCTCCATTAAGAGAAGAAAAAGATTTAAAAGCAATAGTAGAAGGGCTAAAAGATGGAACAATAGATGCAATAATTACAGACCATGCACCACATTCAGAAGAAGAAAAACAAAAAGAATTAGCACAAGCACCAAATGGAATAATAGGATTTGAAACAGCACTTGCAGCAACAGTAACAAACTTAATAGAAAAAGGACATATAAATTATTTAGACATGGTAAGATTAACATCTTATAATCCAGCTAAATTATTAGGATTACAAACAAAAGGACAAATAAAAGAAGGATTTGATGCAGATATTACAATCTTTAATCCAAACACAGAATATATATATGAAAAAGAAAGTATAGTATCTAAATCAAAAAACACGCCATTTATTGGTAAAAAATTAAAAGGAAAAGTTGAATATACAATAGTAAATGGAAATGTTGTATACCAAAAATAATAGCATTAGGAAGGAATGAAAAAAATGAAAAATGCAATAGATAGATTAATAGACAAAATAAAAGAAATGGATAATCCAACAGTAATAGGAATTGATCCTAAATATGATATGGTTCCCAATTTTATAAAAAATAAATATGATAAAACAATAGAAGGAATGGCAAAATCATGTACCGAATTTAATAAAGCATTAATAGATGCAACATATGATATAATCCCAGCAGTAAAATTACAACTTGCATATTTTGAAAAACTAGGAATTCCTGGAATAGAGAGCTTTTATGAAACATGTAAATATGCAAAACAAAAAGGTATGATAATAATGGCAGATGCAAAAAGAGGAGATATTGGTTCAACTTGTAGTGCATATTCTTCAGCATATATAGGAAAAGTAGAAACACAAAATGGAGAAGAAAAAATATATGATGCAGATTTTATAACCTTAAATCCATACATGGGAACAGATAGTGTAATGCCTTTTGTAGAAGATTGTAAAAAATATGATAAAGGTGCATTCGTAATTATAAAAACATCTAATAAATCATCAGGAGAATTACAAGACTTAAATTTGGAAAATGGAAATACAGTATACGAACAAGTTGCAGAGTTAGTAGAAAAATGGGGAGGAGAATTAATTGGAGAATATGGTTATAGTAGTATATCTGGAGTAGTAGGGGCTACATATCCAGAACAATTAAAACAAATAAGAAAAATTGCACCACATACATTTTTCTTAATACCAGGCTATGGCGCACAAGGAGGAAAAGCAGAAGATATTGCATTAGGCTTTGACGAAAACGGAATAGGCGGAATAGTAAATGCAACAAGAAGCTTAATGGGAGCATACAAATTAGAAAGATGGAGTAATTTATATACAGAAGAACAATTTGCACAAGCAACAAGAGCAGAAGCAATTCGTATGAGAGATGAATTGAATAATGCTATAAAATAAAAATAAGAAAAGGAAAGATATAAATATGAAGGTAAATATTCAAGCAAAAATAATCAAAAAAGAAAAATTATTAAATGATTTATATAAGTTTTCAGTAGAAGCAAAAGAAATTGCAGAAAGTGCAAAACCTGGAAATTTTATAGAAGTAAGAGTACAAAATAGTATAGAACCACTTTTAAGAAGACCAATAAGTATATATAATATTGAAAAAGAACAAGGAATAATAGAATTTATATTCCAAGTAAAAGGAAAAGGAACAAATATATTAGCACAAAGAGAAGTTGGAGAAGAACTTGATATTATAGGTCCATTGGGTTATGGAACTTTTACTATAAAAAATTATAATAAAGTAGCAATAATAGGTGGAGGAATAGGAACATTTCCACTATATGAATTAGCAAAAGAATTAAAACAAACAACAAATACAAAAGTAGACACTTACATTGGATTTAGAACAAAAGAACTTGTAGTATTAGAAAAAGAATTTGAACAAGTATCTGATAATTTAATAATAACAACAGATGATGGAAGCTATAAAACAAAAGGATTCGCAATAAATGAATTAAAACAAAATGTAGAAAAAGAGCCAGTAGATATGATATTTGCATGTGGTCCGTTACCAATGTTAAAAGCAGTACAAAGTTATGCAATAGAAAAAAATATACCATGTCAAATATCATTAGAAGAAAAAATGGCATGTGGTCTTGGAGTATGTTTAGGATGTGCTGTAAAAACAAAAAATTCACCACAAGACCAACCACAATATTGGCATGTATGCAAAGCAGGACCAGTATTTGATGCAACAGATGTAGAAATATAATAGGGAGAAAATAATATGCCAGGATTCGTAATACATTTATCAGTAGCAAGAGAATATATAAAAAAACATCCACAAGAAATTAAAGACGAAGAATTGTTTTTTAAAGGAGTAATTGCTCCAGACTTTACAAATGATAAATCACAAACTCATTATGGAATAGACAGTTGTGATACTAATTTGAAATTATATTTAGAATCAAATAAAATTGAAACAGATTATGATAAAGGTTGGTTTTTGCATTTAGTAACAGATTATATATTTTATAAAAAATATTATAAAAACTTAGATGATAGAGTTTATGAAGATTATGATGTACTTAATGAAATTCTAATAGAAAAATATAATGTGCCAATATTAAAAGAAATAGAAAAATATGCAATACCAAATAAAGGAACATTACAATTATTATCAGAAGAAAAAATTTTTGAATTTATAGAAGAAGTGTCTAATTGGGAATTAAATACTATAAAAAACAAAATAGAAAATAACGAAGATATAATATGAAAGGAGAAAAAAATGAATTTAGAAGTAAATTTAGCAGGAATAAAAATGAAAAATCCTGTAACAGTAGCATCAGGTACATTTGGATATGGAAGAGAATACTCAGAATTAATAGACATATCAAAACTTGGGGCTATAGTAACAAAAGGAACAAGCTTAAAACCAAAAGCAGGAAATAAACCACCACGAGTATATGAAACAACAGCAGGAATGTTAAATTCAATAGGATTACAAAACCCAGGAGTAGAATATTTTGCACAAAATGATTTACCATTTTTAAGAAAATTTGATACAAAAATAATAGTAAATGCATGTGGAAGTACACAAGAAGAATATGTAGAACTATGTAAGATATTAAACACACTAGATATTGATGGAGTAGAATTAAACTTATCATGTCCAAATGTTAAAGCAGGTTGTATGGCATTTGGAACAACATATGAAGGTGTAAAACAAATAACAAGCAGTGTAAGAAAAGTATTAGATAAACCATTAATTGTAAAATTAACTCCAAATGTAACAAATATACAAGAGCCAGCAAAAGGTGCAGAAGATGCTGGAGCAGATGCAATTTCATTAATAAACACTTTGTTAGGAATGAGTATAGACATAAATACTAGAAGACCACATTTAGCAAATAATATGGGAGGATTATCAGGACCTGCAATAAAGCCAGTTGGAGTAAGAATGGTATATCAAGCACATAATGCTGTAAAAATTCCAATATTAGGTTTAGGTGGAATAGTTACGGGAAATGATGTAATAGAATATATGTTAGCAGGAGCAACAGCAATATCTATAGGAACAGGAAATTTCATATCACCAGATACATCAATAAAGGCAATAGAACAAATAGAAGAGTATATGAGGAAAAATAAAATAGAAGATATAAATGAAATAATAGGAAAGGTTCAAATGAACTAATAAAACACAGCACATATGATTTTTAATATCCTATGTGCTTTGTTTTATATAATTATTTTTTTATAGTTAATACAAATAGAAATAATAAGCTAAAAAATTCCGTTCTCCAAGGCGTTTAAGACATGTTGGTTTTAAGAAGTGAAGAGACACACTATTCTCAGCAAAAGCATTGTGGCGCTGTCGCTTCTCATGGTCGAACTCGTTTTTTATCTTATTATTTCTATTTTTTACAGTAGAGAGTAAGCTAAAAAATTCCGTTCTCCAAGGCGTTTAAAACATGTTGGTTTTAAGAAGTGAAGAGACACACTATTCTCAGCAAAAGCATTATGGCGCTGTCGTATCTCAATGTCGAACTCGTTTTTTATCTTATTATTTCTATTTTTACAGTAGAGAGTAAGCTATATATAAAATAAAAAAATAGTTAAAAATCACAAAATTTTCTATTTAGAATATAAATAAAAGAGATAAAAGGTTGAAAAAAATTAATTCTTTTTCAACCATATTTTTATACAATAGGAAAGTTCTACTTTCCTATTGTATAAAAATATAACATTGCACAGAAAATTTACTTTGTAAATTTTCGCGTCAACAAATCTTTACGCTTCTTTGAGACCTTGAATTTAGATAGCAAACTTTAAGATGTAGAAAAAAGGTCTCGCGAAGCGAGATTTATTCTATTAGAAAGGAATGAAAATAAAAATGAATTATCAATATTACACATCAAATAATAATGGGAAAGATGATTATGGACTAAAATACATAGATGAGCAAGGATATGGATTAATTTGTAAAGATTACAAATTAGAATTTCCACCACAACATCAAGACACTCAACCCGGAATGGAATATCTAATGACACCTAGACCAATATTTAATAATCCATATTATAGAGGTAGCGGAAAATTGATGAATAAAGTAGCAATAATAACAGGAGGAGATTCTGGCATAGGAAGAGCAGTTGCAGTAGGATTTGTGAAAGAGGGGGCAACAGTTGTTATTGCGTATTATAATGAACACAAAGATGCAGAAGAAACAAAAGAATTTATAGAAAGAATGGGAGGCACTTGTTTACTGATTTCAGGTGATATAAAAGACACAAATTTATGCGATAAAATAATAGATGAGACTATGAAGAAATTTGGAAAAATTGATATTTTAGTAAATAATGCAGGAGTACAATATCAACAAAAAAGTTTATTAGATATTACAGATGAACAATTTGATTTAACAATGAAAACAAATATATATTCTATGTTTTATTTAACTAAAAGAGCCTTAAAACATATGATTCCAGGAGCAAGTATAATAAATGTAACATCAATAACTACTTTTAAAGGAGAACCAGAACTTATAGATTATGTAACAAGTAAAGGGGCAATTGTAGGATTTACTAGAGCACTTGCTACAAATTTAGCTAAAAAAAATATACGAGTAAATGCAGTATCACCACGGAGTATTTTGGACACCACTTCAGCCAGCATGTTGGGAAGCAGAAAAAATACCGACACTAGGCTCAGATGCACCAATGGGAAGAGCGGGGCATCCATATGAAATAGCACCATTATTTATATATTTAGCAAGTTCAGATTCATCATATGTTACAGGTCAAGTAATGCATATAAATGGAGGAGAATATAAAGGATAAAAATAATAAGAGCATTATTGAAGTGCACCCCAAATGTTAGACAAAAATCTAACATTTGGAGGTGTATTTTTAATGAGTAAATATTCTCATGAATTTAAATTAGAAGTAGTTAAATATTGTATAAAAGGACATCATGGAGATTATAATGCAGCAAAGCATTTTAATATACCATCAAGAACAGTCATTAATACATGGGTTAGACAATATAAAGAACATGGAATTGAAGGACTTCTAAAAAACAAAAATAGATACGATGGAAAATTTAAACAACATGTGGTAGAATATATGCATAATAACCATTTATCGTTAACTGAAACATGTATGAAATTCAATTTAGGAAGCCCTAATATTGTTGGTAAATGGGAACGTATATATTATGAGGAAGGACCTCAAGCGCTATATGAGGAGCGACGAGGGAAAAGAAAAAATATGAGTTCTAAAACAAGAAAAAAGAAAATGTCAGAAGATACTGAAAAAGATTTAATTGAAGAAGTTCAATATTTAAGAATGGAAAATGCATACTTAAAAAAATTAAATGCCTTAGTTCAGGAAAGAATCAAGCGAGAGAACAAGAAAAAGCAATAGCCGTTACAGAATTAAGGCAAGAATTTAAACTAACGGCTTTGTTAAAACTAGCAGAAATGCCAAGAAGTACATATTACTACTATCTAAGGCAAATGAAAAAAGAAGATAAATATAAAGAAATAAAAGAAGAAATAATAGCAATTTATCATGAAAACAAAGGTAGATATGGATATAGAAGAATAACTATGGAATTGCATAACAGAGGATTTGTAATTAATCATAAAACGATTTTAAAGCTTATGAAACAATTAGGACTACAATGTTTTGTGAGGATGAAGAAATATAAATCATATAAAGGTGAAATTGGTAAAATATGTGATAATCTTCTAAAACGTAATTTTAAAGCAGAGAAACCTAACGAAAAATGGGTTACAGATGTAACAGAATTTTCTCTTTTTGGAACAAAATTGTATTTATCTCCAATTATTGATTTATTTAATGGAGAAGTTGTAAGTTACAATATATCCGAAAGGCCTGTATTTTATCAGGTTATGGATATGCTAGAAAAAGCATTTGATAAAATACCAGATAATACTAATTTAATATTACACTCAGATCAAGGTTGGCAATATCAAATGAAGCAATATCAATATGCTTTAGAGAAAAAAGGAATTAGGCAGAGTATGTCTAGAAAAGGTAATTGTTTGGACAATTCTTGTGCTGAAAATTTCTTTGGCTTATTGAAATCAGAACTATTGTATTTACAAGAATTTAAATCAATAGAACATTTTAAGAAAGAATTAATTGAATATATAGATTATTACAATAATAAGAGGATTAAGGGTAAATTAAAAGGAATGAGCCTTGTAAATTATAGGATTCATTCCCTTAAAGTAGCCTAATATAAACTTAATCAAAAAGTGTCTAACTTTTTGGGTTCAGTTCATTATTGCTCTTATTATTTTTAAACCAATACAGCTCCCAAAATTAAAATACCTATATTATCTTTATAAATTTCATCAAACTGAGAAATAGGAAGAGGATTCTCTCCAAAACCTGCTTCTATAGTATATCCTGGCTTTTTATATGTTTGTAAAAACCAATCCTTATATCCAGCAAAACTAGAATTATATGGAACATCAGAAAGTTTATAACCACTAACTTTTTCAAAATGATAACCAAGTATTTGCGAATTAGTAGAAGCATAATTTTGAAATTGCCAATAAATTTCTTTACCCTGTGTGTGGTAAGCTAAAATTAAACTAAAATTATGTAATAAAGTAAAATTATAAATAGCTAAAGCTTCAGGTTCACTTAAAGGACTAATTCCAACATAATTACGAGGAGCGGGAGAAGTAAAACTTTGTGAAAATTTTATGCTTTTTGCATTCTCCCAACCAGCAGGAAATTGCAAATTTAAATCCACACCTCTCGTGTTTAAAATGTACCAACCACAAAGAAAATTTAATAAAATGCAGTAATCATCTATAACTCCTAGAGGGCTAAAAAGGTTTTAGAAGGATTTCTCCTAAACAACAAAAATGGTGTCAAAACACCAAGCTAGAAACCAAATGGCATAAGAAAAACGCACTACCTTGTCGGAGCAAAAATTAAGAACTATACTTTTAAAATTAGCATAGTTCTTTTTTTAGTTTTATTTTTTTAATCTTTATTTTTTGATAATTGAATTCCAAAAATTATTATCACTAAAACTTAATCCCTTTTCACT
>CANRGE010000054.1 GCA_947630065.1 uncultured Clostridia bacterium | reverse complement strand
TACAAAGTAAATTTTCTGTGCAATGTTATTTTTTTATATAATAGGAAAGTAGAACTTTCCTATTATATAAAAATAGATAAACATTTCAAAATGTTTATCTATTTTTATATGCAATTGCAATTTTTCTTTCTGCTTCTTTTTTAGCTAAATCTTCGCGTTTATCATATAATTTTTTACCTTTTCCTATACCAAGTTCTAATTTGACAAAACTTCCTTTAAAATATATGCTAATAGGAAAAAGACTATAGCCTTTTTGTTTTGTTAAGCCTATTAATTTATTAATTTCACGTCTGTTAAGTAATAATTTCTTGTTACGTAATGGATCTTTATTAAAAATATTGCCATGTTCGTATGGACTAATATGCATTCCTAAAACAAATACCTCACCATTTTTTATAATAGCATAACTATCTTTTAAATTTACTTTTCCAGAACGGATAGATTTAATTTCAGTACCAGATAATACTATTCCACATTCTATAGTATCAGATATAGTGTAATTATGTTTTGCTGTTGGATTTTTAGCTATTAATGTAGACATTATATAAAACCTCCTTAAAGTGATAATAGTAATCTATAATTATTAAGTATTATATCATAATAATTGAAAAGAATAAAGAAATAACGAAGGTAATTTGAAAAATATGCAAAAACATGTTAAAATTATGTTAAGTATGTTGCAGGGTCTCTAATTATTGCAACTATGAAGAAACTAAAAAATAATAATTTATAATTGGAGGGAAGAGATTATGAACAAACTTTTTCAAAAAAGACTAACCAAAGCATCTAGAGTTATTACAAAATCGGAAAATGAAATTGCTCGGTTTGTAAAGCACAGGCTGGAAGAGAAAGATTCTATTGCTTGGATGAAGGAGCCAGATTCAATATACTTTGAGTATGAAATGTACACAGAAAAGTATGGTATAATTGTACTGGAATTTCAAAGGAATATGCTCTTTGAGGATAAGGTATACAGTTATATTATAAACTGCAAGGATTTAGAATATAGATTTGTTCCAGCAGTACATTTTGTTGCTGATTCAATTGTGGTTGAAACATATATTCCAGATGACATTGATGATGGTGGACTAAACACAATATTAATAGAAACAGTATCCTTAATCTAAAGCTTAGTTTCAAATTTTTGAAAAAATTGTACGTAATTGTTTATTTGCTCTGTAGAGTAAAAGAAAAAGTTGGGAACATTTTTGTTTCCAACTTTTTTGCAATTGTTAATGGTTGTCCTCGTAATCTGATTTATTTTGCATAGCATAATACCAAACTAATGCTATAATTGCAAGAGCAGCTATTGCTAAAACAAACCAAGTCCAAGTATTAGCAGACATTCCTAAAAATGTATTTCCATTAGTTGTAGAGCTAGTTCTAGTTGCTGTATATCCACCATTGTTATTTCCATTATCTATAGTTCCAGCCATAGTATCTGCAGGATTCATATTATCTTGTTCATTTGCTCTATTGTCATCTGCATTTTCCATATTGTTTCCCATATCTTTTGCTCCATCAACTAAATCTTTAGCACCATCTTCTATAACTGTTTCAGCACCGTTTACAACGTTTCTTATGCTAGAACCAGCTTTATTTAAAGATTCACCAACATCTGTATTAGATGCAAAAACTGATGTAGTAAATAAAGCAAATACAATTGCTATAATTAATGCAAATATTTTTTTAGTCATTTTTTTGTACCTCCTATAGCAAAAATTGACTATTAATATTATTAATAAATTAAAAAAATATATGCATAAAAAAATAAACTATAATGTAATATTTTGTCATTATAGTTTATAAATGTAAAATTTCAAAATTAATTTTTTAAACGAATAATAATAGCAATTCCTAGCAATACTAATAAAATACCTAAAACAATTAAAATAATATTTAAAATATTTTCTAAACCAAGACTTGCTTCAGGCAATTGACTTAATGTACTAACAGAAGCATTAGAAGTATATGTAGATGAGCTTGAATTTTGAGTATTACTAGTATTATTGTTAGTAGTGTTATTATTTATATTAGAATTATTAGATAAATTCATATTAACATTACTTGCATGAACAACAGGAGCAATTAAAAGTATAAAAACTATGGCTATAATAGATAATATAAATAAGTTTTTTGATTTAAACATTAAAAAATCCCTCCGTTAATAATATAAATACTAATAATATAATAATACACAAAATTTATAAAAAAGTCTAGTAAATTTTAAAAAAATACAGATTTACATAATTTGAAAAAACTGTAAAAATGTGTTATAATATAACATAGTAAGATTTGTAACTTATAAATTAAAAATTTTAATAATAGGAGGAAAAAAATATGGCTGTTATTGATGCAAGAAGAGCGAAAGTAGAGACATTAAACGTAAGACGGAATCTAAATATTGACTTTATGGAGTCAATACCAGCACAAACAGAAACAATTGAGGAAGCAATCGTAAGAGGGGCATTTAGCTGCTACACTGAAAGTGCGCTTTCAAAGAGTGACAGGGATTTGTTGAGGAAGCAGAACTATGTTACAGCGGAAAGTATTAGAAAAGGAAAAAGAACGAATTTAATTTGCTGGTTATAGCAGTCAAACCAAAAAAAGAGGTGTTGCCTCTTTTTTTGGTATAATAGGAAAGTAGAACTTTCCTATTATACCAAAAAAAATAACATTGCACAGAAAATTTACTTTGTAAATTTTCGCGTCAACAAATCTTTACGCTTCTTTGAGACCTTGAATTTAGATAGCAAACTTTAAGATGTAGAGAAAAGGTCTCGCGAAGCGAGATTTGTTCTTTATAGAAAAACTTTTTAAAGGAAAATAAAAATATAAATAGAATATTAAATTAGAAAATATAAAATTAATCGAAACACAATTTAACATAATATTTTCAAAATGAAAAGGAGGTTATTTATAAATGAAAGCTATAGAATTAAATCATCCACTAGTAGAACATAAAATTGCAATATTAAGAAATAAAAAAACGGGAACAAAAGAATTTAGAGAGTTAGCAGAAGAAATAGCAATGTTTCTTTGCTATGAAGCAATGAGAGATGCAGAATTAGATGAAATAGAAGTAGAAACACCAATAGCAAAAACAAAAGCAAAAATAATAAATGAAGATAGATATGCTTTTATTCCTATATTAAGAGCAGGTTTAGGGTTATCAAATGGAATAACAAAAATAATACCTAATGCAAAAATAGGTGTAATAGGGTTATATAGAAATGAAGAAACTTTAGAACCAGTTAGATACTATTATAAAGTACCAAAAGATGTACAAGATAGAGAAGTTATATTATTAGATCCAATGCTTGCAACAGGAGGTTCTGCTATAGATGCAATAAAAATGCTAAAAGAAGATAATGTTAAAAAAATAAAATTTTTGTGTTTAATAGCAGCACCAGAAGGAATAAAAAGAGTTGAAGAACAATATCCAGATGTGCAAATATATTGTGCAAAAATAGATAGTCATTTAAATGATATTGGGTATATTGTACCAGGATTAGGAGATGCAGGAGATAGAATTTTTGGAATAAAATAAGGAGTGAGATTTTTGAAGATTACAGATATTAGCGAATTAGAAAAAATTGCAAAAAATATAAGAATAAAAATAATAGAGCAAATTTATAGAGGTCAATCAGGGCATCCAGGAGGAGCTTTATCATGTGCGGACATATTAACTGTATTATATTTTCAACAAATGAATATAAATCCTAAAATGCCTACTTCAGAAGCAAGAGATAGATTTATTTTATCTAAAGGACATGCTTCAGCAGCTCTATATGCTACACTTGCATTAAGAGGATATTTTGAAGAAAAAGAATTGGAGGGTTTTAGAAACATAAATAGTATTTTACAAGGACATCCAGATATGAAACATATACCAGGTGTTGATATGACTACGGGTTCTTTAGGACAAGGATTATCAGTAGCAAATGGAATAGCACTTTCATCAAAATTGAACAAAAATGGAAATAGAGTTTATTGCTTGTTAGGAGATGGAGAAATAGAAGAAGGACAGGTTTGGGAAGCAGCAATGAGTTCTGCACATTATAAGTTAGACAATTTATGTGTAATAGTAGATAATAATAATTTACAAATAGATGGAACAATAGAACAAGTAATGAATTCTAGACCAATAGATAAAAAATTCGAGAGTTTTGGATTTAATGTAATAAATATTGACGGTCATAATATAGAAGAAATAATAGATTCATTCGAAAAAGCAAAAATGGTAAAAGGAAAACCAACAGCAATAATTGCAAAAACAATAAAAGGAAAAGGTGTATCTTTTATGGAAAATCAAGTAGGATGGCATGGAAAAGCACCAAATGAAGAACAATATAACCAAGCAATACAAGAATTAAGTAAATAGGAAAGGACTGATAGTAATATGCAAAAAGAACAGAAAATTGCAACAAGAGATAGCTATGGTAACAAATTAGCAGAAATAGGAGAAAAAAATAAAAAAATAGTAGTATTAGATGCAGATTTATCTGGAGCAACAAAAACAAGTATCTTTGCAAAAAAATTTCCAGAAAGATTTTTTGACATGGGAATTGCAGAACAAGATATGTTAGGAACTGCAGCAGGTTTTGCAACATGTGGAGAAATACCATATGTAAGTACATTTGCTGTTTTTGCAGCAGGTAGAGCATATGATCAAATACGAAATAGTATATGTTATCCAAAACTAAATGTAAAAATTTGTGCAACACATGCAGGAATTACAGTTGGAGAAGATGGAGCAACACATCAAATGTTAGAAGATATAAGTTTAATGAGAACTCTACCAAATATAATAGTAATGAGTACATCAGACGATATACAAACAAAATGGGCTGTTGAAGAAATATCAAAAATTAATGGACCAGTATATTTAAGATTAGGTAGAATGGCAGTATCTACAATATATGAACAAGGACAAAAATTTGAAATAGGAAAAGGAATTCAAATAGGAGAAGGAACCGACGCAACAGTTATTGCAACAGGTCCAATGGTAGAACAAGCTATTCTTGCACAAGAGGAATTAAAAGAAAAAGGAATAAATATAAGAGTAATAGATATTCATACAATAAAACCAATAGATAAAGAAATAATAGTAAAAGCAGCAAAAGAGACAAAAAAAATTATAACAATAGAAGACCATAGTATAATTGGAGGACTTGGAAGTGCTGTATGTGAAGTTTTATCAGAAGAAAATCCTGTAAAAGTTACAAGATTGGGAATGAAAGATTGTTTTGGAAAATCTGGAAAGGCAGAAGAACTATTAAAATACTTTGGATTAAATAAAGAAAAAATTATTGAAGAAATTTTAAAATAATTTCAAAATTAAAAAATATAATAAAATAAAAGAAAAACGACATTTTTAGCAAATAAAAAGTTAAAATAATGTCGTTTTTTTAAAATTTACCTATTGCAATAAAAAGTATTTATTGTTATGATAAATAAGGATAAATATAATAAGTAACTTTAAGAAATTAAGGAGAAAAAAATGATTGAATTTAGAAATGTTAATAAAATATATAGCACAGGAACAGAAGCAGTACATAATGCTAACTTTAAAATAGATAAAGGTGAATTTGCATTTTTAGTAGGCTCTTCTGGTTCTGGAAAATCAACATTAATAAAAATGATATTAAAAGAAGAAGAACCATCTTCTGGAAATATTATAATAAATGGAAAAGATACTACTTTCTTGAAAAAAAATAGAGTACCATATTTACGTAGAAGTATGGGAATAGTTTTCCAAGATTTCAGATTGTTACCAGATAAAACAGTATATGAAAATGTTGCATTTGCAATGTACATAGTAAAAGCAACACCTAAACATATAAGAAGACAAGTACCTATGGTATTATCTTTAGTGGGATTAAGTGGAAAAGCAAAAATGTATCCTAATGAGTTATCAGGAGGAGAACAACAAAGAGTTGCATTAGCAAGAGCGCTAGTAAATAATCCAACAATGTTGATAGCAGACGAACCAACAGGAAACTTAGATCCAGATACTGCATGGGATATAATGATGCTATTAAATGAAATAAACATGAGAGGTACCACTGTAATAGTTGCTACACATGCAAAAGACATAGTAGATAAAATGAAAAAAAGAGTTATTCAAATAGAAAAAGGCATAATAGTTAGAGATGATAAAAAAGGTGGGTATGATAGTGAAATATAATGTTGTTAGTTATCTAATAGGAGAAGGAATAAGGAATGTATTTAAAAATAAAAAATCAGCAATTTCTGCATTAACAATAATGTGCTTATGCATGTTAGTATTTGGAATATTTTTCATAATAGGTGAAAATATAAGTAATATAATGAATACAGTTGAAGAAGCACAAGGGTTACAAGTATATTTCAAAGTAGGAACAGAAGATAGTGTTATGAAATCAATAGGAGAAGAAATTAAGAATCTAGATGGCGTAAATAAAGTAGAATTTATATCAAAAGAAGATGGACTTGAACAAATGAAAGAAACATATGGAGAAAATGCCAAAACCATAGAGGGTATGGAAAGTGACTTTATGCCAGATTCATACAGAGTTACACTATCAGATTTAAGCTTAAATGAACAAATACAAGAACAAATAAAAGAAATTGTTGGAAAAGACAATTTAGATGAAATTACAAGTAGTAATGAAATAATTTCAACAATAATGGGAATTGGAAAAGCTATTAGAATATTTACATTAGGATTATTAATTATATTAGTATTAGTTTCAATTGTAATAATTTCAAATACAATAAAACTTACTGTACATGCAAGAAGAAAAGAAATATCAATAATGAAATATGTAGGAGCAACAAATAGTTTTATTAGGTCACCATTTATAGTTGAAGGAATTATAATAGGAATAGTAGCGGCATTGATAGCAGTGGTTATTTTAGGTATTATATATAGTGCACTTATTCCAAAAATGCTAGAATCTGATATAGTAAAAACTTTAGAAATGAGTTTTGTAACATTTGCAGATATGTTTAATATTTTGATAATAGTATATTTAATTTTAGGAATAGGAATTGGCTCAATTGGAAGTAGTATATCAATGAGAAAATATCTAGAAGTATAAAGGAGAAAACATATGAAGAAAACATTTTTAATATTAACGATAATTATTTTAACAATGAGTTTTACTTGCTGTTCTATAGCATCATCTATACAAGATTTAGAAAATCAACAAAGTACAATAGAAGATAATAAAAGTAATGCTGAAAAGGAATTAGAAGGTGTTAAAACAGAAAAAAGTGAAGCATTAACAGCAATAGAGGAATTAAGTGATCAAATTAGTGAAAGTGAAGAACAATTAGATAACTTAAACACACAAATAAAAACTTTAGAAAAGGAAATTAAAAAAACACAACAAGAATTAGATGACGCACAAGAAAGACAAGATGCTGAACAAACAGCATTAGAACAAAGAATTGTAGCTCAATATAAAACATCAGGAACTTTAGATTATTGGAAAATACTTTTAAATCCAAAAAGTCCATTAGAATTTATATCTAATATACATATGTTTAAAAAAATAGCCAAATACGATAATGATCTAATAGAAAGCATAGAAGCAGAAAAACAAATAATAGAAAAAGCTAAAGCAGATTTAGATAATAAGAAAAGTGAAGTTAAAATAGCAAAAGCGGAAGCAGAAAAAGAAAATGTTAAATTAAAAAATGCAAAAATGCAAAAAAACAACCAAGTGGCAAAACTATCAGATGCAGAAAAAGAATTACAGGCAAAAATTGATGAATACCAACAAGAAATGGACAATATAGAAGCAGAAATGAAGAGAATAGCAGCAGAAGCTTCTAAAGGCAGTTCTGGTGCAACATTTAATGGACAACTTCAATGGCCATGCCCAAATTATGTAAGAATTAGTTCATACTTTGGTGGTAGAGAATCTCCAGGTGGGGGTGTAGGTTCTAGAAACCATAAAGGAGTAGATTTAGCAGCGTCACATGGATCTAGTATAGTAGCTGCAGAATCTGGAACAGTAATAACAGTATCAAATAAATGTACACATGATTATCCAAAAACAGTTGCAACTAAATGTAGTTGCGGTGGAGGATATGGAAATTATGTTATGATTAGTCATGGAAATGGATTAGTTACACTATATGGACATTGTTCTACAATAAATGTATCAGTAGGGCAAACAGTAACTAGAGGACAAAAAATAGCTGGAGTTGGAACTACTGGATATTCAACAGGAAATCACTTGCATTTTGGAGTTTTAGTAAATGGTTCCTATGTAAATCCATTACCATATATTCAATAAAATATTCATCATATATCACGTTCAGTAGAATAATATACTTTAGGAGGAATCAAAATGAGTCAAGAAAAAAGACAGAAAATTTATAAGGTTATAATGTTATTAGTAATTGCCTGCACAATAACCTTTGTATTAACTACAATATTAGTATATAAAAACTTAGGAGAAACAAGCAAATACATATATGTTTCGGCAAACGATAAAGGTATCTCATCTACAATAGCAAGTTTTAGAAAAATAATAGATAAAAAATTCTTAGGAGAAATAGACGAAGATAAATTATTAGAAGGAGCAATAAAAGGATATGTAGCAGGTCTTGGAGATCCATATACAGAATATATGACAAAAGAAGAAATGGAAGATTTTAATGTAGAAGTACAAGGAAATTTTGTTGGCATAGGAGTATATTTAACAAAGGATACTGTTAATAATACTATTATGGTAATATCTCCAATAAAAGATACACCTGCATATGAAGCTGGAATAAAGCCAGGTGATATAATATCTAAAGTTGATGGAGTATCATATACAGGAGAACAATTAACAGAAGCAACTAATAAAATTAAAGGAGAAGAAGGAACTAAAGTAAAACTTGAAATAATGCGACAAGAAGAGATTATAGAATTAGAAGTAGAAAGAAAAAGTGTAAAAATAAATCACGTAGAATCAGAAATGTTAGAAAGTAAAATAGGCTATATAAAATTTAATACTTTTGATGAAGGATGTAGTGAAGAATTTAAGACACAATTAGAAAATCTAAAAAAAGATGGAATGAAAGCATTAATAATTGATATAAGAAACAACGGAGGTGGGTTAGTAAGTGAAACATTAGATATTGCAGACTATATTGTTGAAAAAAATAAAACTTTATTAATAACTGTAGATAAAGACAATGAAGAAGAAATAGAAAAAGCAGAGGAAGATCCAATAGTAAATGTTCCGATAGTAGTACTTACAAATGAGAATTCAGCTAGTGCTTCCGAAATATTAGCAGGAGCTTTAAAAGATAATGGAAAAGCGACAATTGTAGGAACAACAACATATGGAAAAGGAGTAATTCAAGAGCTATTAACACTTAACGATGGAAGCGGATTAAAAATAACCACAAATGAGTATTTTACGCCAAATAGAACAAAGATAAATAAAATAGGTATAAAACCAGATTATGAAGTAAAATTACCAGAAGAATTAGAAGATGTAATAGATATACAAAAAAATGAAGATACACAATTACAAAAAGCTATTGAGTTATTAAAATAGGAAAAAGAGAAAAGTTTGTAAAAGACGTAAGATAAATAACAATTCTTTTCCAATTTATAAATTTATAAAGAAGGGAATTTGAAAATGAAAATTGATAAAAAAATGATAATAATGATAGTAGAAATTATATTAGGCGTATTAATCGTTGGAACTTTAATTTTCTTTATTTTTAATAAAGAAGAAATATTACAAAGAAGATTTGAGAGAATAGAACCAACAGGAAAGATAATAGTATCTGAAGTTAAAGAATTATCAGAGGATGAATATTCAACAAATTTAAAAGATGAATCCGTAATATTAGTTAATAATTCTGCAAAAGTAAAGATATCAAATACTAATATAAATAAATCAGGAGATACACAAAATGAAGTGGATAACTATTCAAGTGGTACGAATTCTGCTATTGTTGTAAAAGATTCAGCAGAAGCTGATATTTATGCAGCAAATGTAGAAACTCAAGCAACAAGTGGAAATGCTATTTTTACAATAGGCGAAAAAACAAAAATAACAATGACTGATTCTACATTAATAACAAAAAGAAATAATTCTAATGGAATAGTAGCGTCTGAAGGGGCAAACGTAGAAGCAAAAAATGTAATAATAAGTACATTAGAAGAAAAAAGTAGTGCACTATATGCATATGAAAATAGTAATATACAAATAGAAGAAGGTACATTAAATACAAATCAAAAAGATTCTCCATGTATTTATGCAAAAGGCAATGTAACTGTAATTAATTCATCTGGAAATGCTAATAATTCAACAATTGCACAAATAGAAAATAATGGAAAAGTACAAATAGATTCAAGTGATATAACAGCAATGGGCTTAGGTAGAACAAGTAATGAAATTTATGATTGTGGAATATTCATATCAGAAACAAAAGATGAAGAAACAGCTGGATTAGACATAAAAAATTCAAATATATCTATAATAGAAGATTCTTCATCTTATGCAGAAGTACCAATGTTGTTAGCTCATGATGCAAAAGTTAATATAAATTTAGAAAATACAATATTAAAATTTGGAAGTAATAAATTAGTGGTAGGTATAAAATCTAACATAAATTTAGGAATAAAGGATATGAATCTAAAAGGAGATATACTTTTAGATAATGAAAGTGGTATAACTGTTGATTTACAAAATAGTGTATTTGAAGGCAACATAAATGAAGCAAATAATGCAAAAGAAGTAAATGTAAAGCTAGATAGAGATAGCTTATGGATTGTAGATAGAACTTGTTATGTATCATCAATAGTTGATGATAACGAAGATTTTGGTAATATTCAATCAAACGGAAATACAATATTCTATGATTCATCAAATCCAGCAAATGAAAAATTAAATGGTAGAATAATAGCATTAATAGATGGTGGAATGTTAAAACCGATGGAGTAAAGGAAGAAAGTAAATGGCAGAATCAATAGAAATAACTAATATGAAAGCAAATGCTAATAATAAAGAGTATGTTTTAGTAAATGTTAAAGAAAATGGAAAATTATTAGAATTTGCAAGCGAAGAATTAAAAAATGACGAAGAAGTTGTATATGAAGCTGTTAAGAATAACCCAGAAGCATTAGAATTTGCAAGTGATACATTAAAAGAAAATAGAAAAATAGTGTATGAATCAGTAAGTAGGATTGGGTGGACATATTGTTATGTAAAGCCTAAATTACTAGATGATAAAGAGTTATTAATTTCTGGATTAAAAAAAGATGGTCAAATATTATATTATGCAAATGAAAAAATGAGATCAGATAAAGAAGTTGTGCTAGAAGCTGTAAAAAATAAAGGTATTATAATAAAATATGCAAGTTATGAATTGCGTTCAGATAAAGAAGTTGCACTAGAAGCAATGAAACAAGACAAAACTTGTTTTGAATTTTTAGCTGAAAGCCTAAAGCAAGATGAAGAAATAAATTCTTTAAAGTAATTTCGAGAAATAAAATTAACATAAAAACGAAACATGTTTGAAAAATAAGGAAAAATATGGTATAATTTCATAGATACTTAAAAAAGTTCAACTTTAAGGAGGGTTAATTTATGGTACAAAGACGGTGGATTTCTGAAAAAATAACGGAAATACTAAGTGAACAAAAAAATAAGGCAGAGGTGAAAGTTGTAGCCGAAGAGGACATTTGCATTTCAAAGAGAAAAAAGAAAGCATGCAAAGTAGAGTTGTCTAAGAATGACTTAGAAACTGAAATTCTCGCAACAAAAGAGGATGACAGCTTGCTAATATTTAGTAAGTATATGCCATTAAAAGACTTTAATGATGTGCCAGCAGAATACCAGATAGTTATTGAAGGAAAAATGATTGAACCAGTAGCTATTGCACATTCAGGTGAAAAGTACTTTGGTGACAAAAAAACAAATATTGGCGAGATAATACTTTCAGATGCAAAAGACATCATATATGTATATGATCAATATATACGCGCAATCCTGTATTCTTTTAACAATAAAGAGTGGATTAGAAGTGTAAGCTTAAGAAACGATACATACGGCTGGGAATATGAAGGAACTATCGGCAAGTTTTTACCTGTCTCAAAAGAATTTGGGTATTAATTAACCACCAAAAAAGCTCGTATTTACGAGCTTTTTTGTATAATAGAAAAGTTCTACTTTCCTATTATACAAAAAAATAACATTGCACAGAAAATTTACTTTGTAAATTTTCGCGTCAACAAATCTTTACG
>CANRGE010000053.1 GCA_947630065.1 uncultured Clostridia bacterium | reverse complement strand
GAAAACTTGACGACTTAGGAAGAATAGTTATTCCAAAAGAAACCAGAGACCTCTTACATATAAATGAAGGAGACTCATTAGAAATATGGATCAACGGCTCAAATATAGTTTTAAAAAAACATAAACCAGTAATCTGTAAAAATTGTGAGCAATCTATAGAAGAACATGATGTGTTTTGTAGATATTGTGGTTCAAAGATAAAGGAGGAATAGAGAATGACAAACAAATCATTAGAGGAATTAAAAAGCGATTATTTTTTTCTACAAATGAAAGATGTATGGGATGCTGAAGATTATAGATATGAAGATAAATTACGACAAGAAATCAGAGAAAAGGAGGAAGAATTAAAGTGCAAGATTTAATAATTATAAAACAACTACCTCAAATAGAATCACATTTAAAAGAGTTGTCAACAGAAATAGATAAAAAGGTAGAAAATGCAAAAGGATTAGTTTGTACAGATGAAAATGTGAAAGCAATAAAACAAGTAAGAGCTGATTTAAATAAAGAATTTAAAGAAGTTGAACAACAAAGAAAAAGAGTAAAAGAAGAAGTATTAGCACCATATTTACAATTTGAAGACATATATAAGCAATATATTTCAGATAAATACAATAGTGCTGATAATGATTTAAAAGAAAAAATAGACAGCGTAGAAAAAGAATTGAAATTTAAAAAAGAAAAAGAAATAAAAGAGTATTTTGATGAATACAAAGTAGTAAATGCTATAGATTTTGTTACTTTTGAACAAGCAAAAATAAATGTAACTTTAACTACTAGTATGAAAAGTCTAAAAGAACAAGTCAAATCATTTATAGATAAAATAGTTGATGATTTAAAACTAATAGAAACACAAGAGCATAAGGCCGAAATATTGGTTGAATATAAACAAAGCTTAAATATAAGTAATGCAATAACAGCAGTAACAAATAGATTTAAAGCAATAGAAGAAGAGAAGAAAAGACAAGAAGAACAAAAAACTATAACTATTGAAATGAATGAACAACATGAAATATCAAAAGAAAGTTATGAGCAGTTAGAAAATATATTTAACAAACCTTTAGAGCAACCAAAAGAAGAAAATCAAGAAGAAATATTAACTTTACGATTTACTGTAAAAGCAACAAAAACAAAACTAAAAGAATTAAAAGAATTTTTGATAAAAGGAGGATACCGATATGAGTAATGAAGTTAATCAAAGCAAGCAAGAATTAACAGTTAAATATGATATAGACGGACAAGAAATAAAGTTAACACCAAAAATTGTGCAAGAATATATAGTTGGTTCTGATGTACCAATTACAAACCAAGAATTTAAATTATTTACAGAGCTATGTAAAGTAAGGAAGTTAAACCCATTCTTGAGAGAAGCATATCTAATTAAATACAAAGCAGGTACACCAGCACAATTGGTTGTAGGTAAAGATGCAATCCTAAAAAGAGCTGTTTTAAATCCAAACTATGATGGAATGGAAAGTGGAATTATAGTTAAAAAGACTGATGGAAGTATAGAAGAAAGGCAAGGCACATTTAGACTAGGAGAAGAAGAACTTGTTGGTGGTTGGGCTAGAGTATATAGAAAAGATTGGTCTCATTCTATTTATTCAAGTGTTAGCTTTAATGAAGTAGCTCAAAAAACTGGACAAGGTACATTAAATTCTAATTGGGGAAGTAAAGGAGCTACAATGGTCGAAAAAGTAGCTAAAGTAAGAGCTTTAAGAGAGACATTTGTTGAAGATTTAGCTGGAATGTATGAAGCAGAAGAAATGCAACAAGAAATTCCAGAACAACAAGACATAATAGAAGTACAAGCAGATGTAGAAGAACAAGAAGATACAAAAGAGGTATCAATGAATGAACTATAAAATCATATCAAGCTGTAGCACAGGAAATGCAACAATAATTAAAGATATTATTTTAATTGATTGTGGAATTACTTTTAAAAAATTAGAAAGATATTATAAGAAATTAAAAATAGTGCTATTAACACATATACATTCAGATCATTTTAAAAAAGAAACTATAAAAAAATTAGCAGAAGAAAGACCAACATTAAGATTTGCATGTTGTGAATGGTTATTAAAACCTCTACTTGAATGTGGGATAGCCAGAAAAAACATAGATATATTAGATATTGGAACTAAATATGATTATAAACTATTTAAAGTTGTTCCTATAAAATTATATCATGATGTACCACAATGTGGTTACAGAATATTATTTAATGATTATAAAGTGATTTATATAACTGATACTAAAACAGTTGAAGGTATAAGTGCTAAAAATTATGATTTATACCTTATTGAAGGCAATTATGACGAAGACGAAATTCAAGAAAGAATTAAGCAAAAACAACAAGAATGTAAATATGTTTATGAATTTAGAGCACAAGATAGTCATTTGAGTAAGCAACAGGCAAGTGAATTTTTGCTAAACAATATGGGAGAAAAATCAGAATATGTGTTTATGCATGAACATGTAGAAAGGTAAATTTATGCAAACAACAGCAAAAATAACAGACATTAATATAGATTATAACACAAATAAACCAAAAATAAGCTTACTTTTAGATACAAATGAATTAGATACTATTGAAGAATTAAAAAACGAGGACAAGCTAAATATAGACTTAAAAAAGTATAGGCAAAAGAGAAGTTTAGACGCCAATAGTTACTGCTGGGTATTATGCGACAAAATTGCAAAAACAATAGGCAATTCAACTAAAGAAGATATTTATAAAGAAGCAATAAGTTATGTTGGAACTTTTGAACCTTTAATAGTGGAAGAAAAAGCTTTTGTTAAATTTAAAGAGGTTTGGGAAAAACAAGGCTTGGGTTATCTAGTAAAAGAAAATACCAGAAAAGATAAGTGTATAAAAGTATTTTGTTATTATGGCTCAAGTTCTTATGACACAAAAGAAATGTCTGTTTTAATTGAATTTTTAGTAAATGAAGCAAAAGAGTTAGGAATAGAAACAATGCCAGAAGGAGAATTAAAAAGTCTATTGGAGCAATGGCACTAATAGATGTTGCAAGTAAGGAATCCTTTTTAACAAAAATATTGCAAATTATTAGTGCCATAAAGCCCTAGAAAGTGATTAGTTATGAACAAAGAAGAGTTTTGTATAATGCCAGAAGATTTAAGATGGAAGACCAAAAGATTTCCAGGTAGTCATAGACATGAAATATTTGGAGGCACAAATAGACAATTAAGTATAAAAGATGGACTAGTTATATATCTTGTTCCAGAAATGCATAATATGAGCGATAAAGGTATTCATTTTAATAAAGAATTTATGGACTATGCACATAAAATAGGACAAATCACATGGCAAAAATATTATAACAAAACAGAAGATGAATTTAGAAAAAGATATGGAAAAAGTTATTTATAAAAATAAATGCACATTGAAATTTCAATAAAGTACCTAGATTTTGGCGAACAGAAAAAATATTAAAAAAATTTCATAAAAATACTTGACTTTTGTGGATACATATTATAATATATATGTGGATACAGAATTGAGGTGATGAAATGAGTCCAAGAACAGGTAGACCAACAGATAATCCCAAAACTCTTAATACAAGAATAAGAATGTCACAAGATGATATAGACAAATTAGAGTATTGTTGTAAAGTAACAGGAAAAGTAAAATCAGAAATAATAAGAGAAGGAATAGATAAGGTCTACAATGAATTAAAAAAATAGAGTATTCTGACACTCGCCAAAGTAAACCAGAATACTCACAATCGAAATACTTGTAAAAGTAAATCTAAGTATATTTTAGCATAAATATACCTACTTTTCAAGTATTCGAAAAGATATTTGAAAGGTAGGTATTTTATTATGATTATTGAAAATGGAATTAAACACATAAGAATGGGTTGGAAAAATGGATTTATAGCAGGAGTTATTTTATCAGATGGAACAATATTACAAAATATGCAATGTGATTTAAGTATGCCGATTCCTAATGATGAAGAATTAGAAAAAGTAAATAGACAGAATATGAAGGTAGGTGTTAACTAATGGAAGAAATATGGAAAGATATTGAAGGTTTTGAAGGATTATATCAAATTAGTAATTTAGGAAGAGTATTATCGCTTAATTATAAAAAATCAGGTAAAAAAGGAATAATGAAACCAGTAAAAAATCCAGATGGATATTTGATTGTAAAACTTTATTCAAATAGATACTACACAAAAACAATTCATAGATTAGTAGCAGAAGCTTTTATAGAAAGACCTAAATTAGAGGTAAATCATTTAAATGGAAATAAAGAAGATAACAGGATTGAAAATTTAGAATGGTGTACTCACCTAGAAAATGAAAGATATTCATGGAAAACACTAGGAAAAAAAGGAAAAGGAAAAGGAAAAGGAAGAGGAAAAGGAAAAGAAAAGGCAGTAATACAATATGATTTAAATGACAATTATATAAAACAATGGAAAAGTGCAATTGAAGCAGGTAGAAATTTAGGAATAAGAAGTAATCATATATCTGCTTGTTGTAAAGGAAAAAGAAATAAAACGGGTGGGTTTAAATGGAAGTATTTAATAACAAAAACTTAGCCCTTATATTTTACGAAAGGAGAAACTATGGAAGGCTGGATTCGAATATACAGAAAAATACAAGACCATTGGCTTTGGAAACAGAAAAGAAAATTTAGTCAATTTGAAGCATGGATTTCTCTGCTATTAAAAACAAACCATAAAGATTCAAAAATAATGTTTGAAGGAAAAGTAATAGAAGTAAAAAAAGGAAGTTTCATTACTTCTGAAATTAAATTATCAGAAGAATGGAATTGGAGTAGAGATACTGTACGAAAATTTTTAAAAACATTACAAAAAGAAAAAATGATAAGCAAAATTGCCACAACAAAATATACAAGTATAAGTATTGAAAATTGGGAATTGTACCAATTTTCACAACAGCAAAATAGACAACAGAATAGACAACAGAACATACAAGTCGTAGACAGCACTCTATACACAGACAATAATGATAATAATGATAATAATATATATTATATTAATTTATTTAATAAATATAAAGAAAAAATTGTCGGAAAAAATTTCACAGAAAAAATAAATGCAATAAGAGAGTGTAGAAAAGAAGAACAATATAGTTTCTTAACCTACGAACAGCAAGATAAATTGTTTAAGGAATTATTGTATTTAAGATAGGAGAGTGATTATAAATGAAACTAAGTAAATTAATAAGACTAGATAAAATTGTAGAAGAGATATTGCAAGAAGATGAACTAGCAAGAGAAGATGATTGTTATTTAATATTCAAAGTAGTGCAAAGAACAAATCCAGAATTAGCTGGAACAGCTTTTGCTAATGTAATGTTTAATGCTAAAGCTAAAGGAATAAGCTTTGAATCAATAACAAGAGCAAGAAGAAAAGTACAACATGAGCATCCAGAGTTAGTACATAATGAGACAGAAGAAGCAAGACAAGCAGAGCAAATAGAGTATATGGAGTATGCAAATGAAAGACATATTCCAGGGTATTAGGAGGAAATTTATGAAGAGTAATGAGTTATTTGAAATGATACATAGTGGGCAAATCAAAGAAAATACCAAAATAGAAGTTATGACCGAAGATGGAATACATATTGCATATATAGAGTATCAAAACAAAAGATTAAATTGGACTTCAGGAGAATTTGATACTAAATACCTATGTGATATAGAAACAGAATTTGAAATAGTAGAAGAATGGAAAATAAAGAAATTAGATTTAAAAAATATGTACACAGGAGACAAAATTAAAGCAATAGAAAATAAGGTAAATGAAATAATTGATAGCATAAATAAAGCTAACGAACCTTCACCTTTTTAGAAAGGAGAAAACATGAATAAAATAAATGTTAACTTGTATGGAGGAAAGAGTATTTTTGGAGGAAGAGAACAACCACTAGAAGCTGAAATTACATATTGTGATAAATATGAAACTTGTAGTTTTTATAAAAAAAATAAATGTTTTAGTGCGGGAAGATGGAAACAAAATTGTAAATATGGAGAAAAGCAAATTATTCATGGATATACAAGTAGAGCAAAAGGATATGACAATTTTAAAAGTCAATATAAAGAAGACAAGTGTTATAACAAATTAGATGAACCAAATAATATTATAGGTAAAATAGATAATGTATTTGTTATAAATACTGGATATTTATACGAAAACAAAGAAACAGGAGAATATTATATTGACACAAAGTTTGGGAAAAGTCCATTAATATATGTACAAGAACAGAAATTTACAAACGATTTAATTAAGATTATATGTGGAGCGAAACCAAAAACAATATTTGACAATGTTGAAATAAAAAAATATCAACAAGAAATTGTACCAAGATTTTTATATGAATTAAAAACAGAATTTACAGATAAATACAATGCTTTTGTAGCAGAATATCCAGAATACAAAGAAAAACAATTGAATTTTGTGGGTAGAACAGCCTATATAAAAACATTAAACAATGGGACAGAAATATTAGATTGCCATAATAATATATGGAGAATAGAAAACGATGAGATTGTTTGTTATAAATGGAAAACATGGTTACCTTTCGGAAGAACTCCAACAGAAACAAGGATAAAAATCACTGATGACATGACATACAAAATAACAGACAATAAACAAGTAAACGAAAATACAGAATTTGAGGACTAGCTTATGAAAGAGTTAAAAGAACCATGTAAAAGTGCTATAGCAAATAAAAGATGTATGGGTTGTGTTGGACTAGCTGAATTAGACTGGCAAGAACCAGAAAAATGTCCTTATTTACTTACGGCACAAGAAAGTATAAATAAAATATGGAACAACTTAGGAGTACAAGAAAGGATAAAGCTATGAAATATAAATTTGAAATACATAAAAGACTGATGGGATTAAATGAATATACAAGAATAAACCGAAGAAGCAGATATGAAGGAAATGAGGCTAAACAAAGTGAACAGGCTTATATAATGTGGTGCATTAAAGAACAACTAGGCAATTTAAAAATAGACAAGCCAGTAATAGGACATTTTACATGGATTGAAGAAAACAAAAGGCGAGATTTAGATAATATTTGCTTTGCAAAGAAATTTATTCTGGACGCATTAGTAGATTTAGGTGTACTAAAAGACGATAATAGAAAAATAGTTACCAATTTTACAGATAGTTTTTTGTACGCAGAAAAATCAAAAGTAATTGTAGAACTGGAGGAGATATAATGGGAGATAAAATTGAAGTAGAAGAAGTTTGGAAAAATATTAAAGGTTATGAAAACTTATATCAGGTTAGCAATTTAGGTAGAATTAAGAGTTTAGCGAGATATTCAGCATATAGAAACAGTAAAAGATTTATTAATGAAAAAATTATGAAATTACATAAAAGTTATAATGGTTATTTAAGAGTAGAATTGTGCAAAAATAATATAACAAAAAAATACCTTGTCCATCGCCTAGTAGCTTATGCTTTTTTAAACGAGCACGATAATAATTTAGAGATAAATCATAAAGATGGAAATAAACAAAACAATAAAATAGAAAATTTAGAGTGGGTTAGTAGAAGTGAAAATGAAAAACATGCTTATAAAATTGGATTAGCAAAAAACACTGAAAAACAAAGAATTGCAGTAAGTAATTGTAATAAAAATAAAAGAATAAAACCTGTTATACAATTAGATAAGAATTTTAATTTTATAAAGGAATGGAAATCAGCAACTGAAGCGCAGAATGAATTAGGCATAAATAGAAAAAACATAAATCAATGTGTTATAGGGAAAAATAAAACTGCAGGAGGATATGTTTGGAGAACAAAAGAGCAATTTGATAGTGTGAAATATATAACAGAGGAGGAGAAAAAATGCGAGAAATAGAATTTAGAGGAAAAAAAGAAAATGATGAAAAATGGTTATATGGAGATTTGAGCTATGGTGGGCCAGAAAATAATCATAAAAAATTTGCTAGTATTAATATATGGGAAGATGGACTAAAGGTTGGATATGTAGTAAAACAAGAAACAATAGGACAATATACAGGACTAAAAGATAAAAACGGAAAAATGATATACGAAGGAGATATTATTAAATTTATATATGAAAATAAAGAGAAAATTCGTGCAATAGTATTTGAAAAGGGAGAATTTTTAGCTAAAGATGATACAACAGCTTTTGGACCAACATTTAGACATATAAGATTATGTAGCAATATAGAAGTAATAGGAAATATATATGATAATCCAGAATCATTAAAAGTAGCAGCACAAGAAGGACATCAAGAAACAATGCTTCCTGCTGCAGAATAGGAGAATAAAATGACAAGATTAGAAGAATTATTAGAACAAGAAGAAAAATTAGATAGGGAAAGAACTGAATATTTAGAAGCAGATGATAATAGAGGTGCAAAACGAACAGAAAAAAAGCTAAATCAAGTTAGAGATTTAATTCAAATAGAAAGATTAGGAGATACATTAAAATTAAAAGAAGATTTAGATATTTATAAAAAATATGTCAAATCAAAAGGTTTAGAAAATGATTTTAAATGTTTTTATGACATGGAGGTACAAGATGAGTAAAGCAGATGAAATGTTTAAAGAATTAGGGTGGAATAAAAAAGCAAGATATGCAGGAGATGCTTATATTAAAATTAATGAATATGAAACACAATTATATTTTAGAAATCTTAATGTTGTAGATATAATAAACGAAGATGGTGAGAATGTTGCATCTTTAACATTTGATGAAATAAAAGCTATGTATAAAAAAGTAAAGGAGATGGAATATAATGACTAAAGCAGATAAAATGTTTGATGATTTAGGATATAAGTTAATATCTAAAACAGATGTATATATAATATATGAAAAAGAAGATGATAAAACTTATCCATACAAAATAGAACTTAGTTTTAATTTAAAATGTAAATCAATATTAAAGACATGTAAATTATATGATGATAGGTGTTGGCTATCAATGCAAGAATTACAAGCAATAAATGAAAAAGTAAAGGAGCTAGGGTGGTTAGATGTTAAGTAAAGAAGAAATAGAAAAAGCAAAAGAAAAATTAATTAAATTAAAAGAAAAAGTAAATATAGAAGATATTGATATGAACGATTGTTTTAATGGAGAACATATAGAAGCAATACAAATACTTTTACAATACATAGACCAATTAGAACAAGAAAATGATACACAAAATAAAATAATAGATGAAATGGGACTAGCATTAGCTTCTTATGACATTGATGAAGAAATATGCAAAAATCAAGTTGCACCACTTTGTGACAAAAACTCATTAGAAGTAACAGTAGATATATGTGTTAAATGCATAAAACAATATTTTGAAAAGAAAGTAGAGGAAGAATAATGAAAGCTTTAATAATTATTATATTTGTAATCTTATGGGGAGCAATATGGTTGTATGGTTCGATTTGGGAAGAATTAACAGAAGATGAAAGATTAGATAGACTTTATAAAAAATTAGAAGAAAAGTTCAAAAAAGAGGAGGAACAATGATAAATAATCCAGAAAAAATAAACAATTTAATAAAAAAATTAAACCAAGTACCAGATGAAGTCTGGAAAAAAGCTATAAAAAAAGTGGAGGAAGAAAATATGGGTGAAACAATAGAAAGTATGATACAAGTATTACAGACAGAAGTAGATTTTATTAAAGATAAAGTTGAATTTAATAATTTATCTTTGAATGGAAATTTAGAACAATTTAAGAATTTAGATAAAGAAGAAAAACAAAGATTATTATATTGCTTAGAACATTTAAAAATAAATGCAGAACATTATATTAATAAAATTAAGTAGGAGGAACTATAAACAATGAAGAACCTAGAAGAAATAAAAGAATATTTAGATAAAAGTATTGATTATTGGCGAAAAAAAAGAGATTATGAAAATTCAGAAATAGCAAAATATTATATAGATGCTTACCAATCAGTTAGAAATTCGATATTCAATGAATTGAAGGAGGAACTATGAACGAAGATAAAGAATTAGAAGATGCAATAGAAATAATAAAAAATAGTTATGTGATGTATACAAAACATTGTTTAGATGATGAAAATACAAGACTAAGGCAAGCAATAGAAGTAGTATTACAAGCATTAGAAAGATATAAACGATTAGCAGAAGCAAATTTAAAAGATAGTGAAGAATTTAAAAATAATATGTGTAAACACAGATGTATATTAAAATCAGAATTACAAGAACTTAAAGAAAGCTCAATACCTAAAAAGAAAATAAAAAATGAAATAGAAATATTAAAAGCACAATGTGGAGGAAATGTATTTCATATACAGCAGACATTAAATGCTGAAATTAGACTTTTGCAAGAATTATTGGAGGATAAATAGTTAGGAGGTGAAAAAATGAAAGATTCTTTTATAGTAATCGATTTTGTTATTCTTATATTTATAGCTAGATTAGTCTGTGATTATGATTATGCAAAAAATGAAATTAATAATAATATAGTTTCATGTAACTGTTGCAATCAAAATACATAAGAAAGGATAAAAAAATGAATGATAAAGAAATAATTCAATATGCTAAAAATCTTATAATAGCAAATTTAAATCAATATGAAGAAAAAGACCCTAGTGGTGTATTAAGTGCTATATATAATATAGAAAATGATAAAACTAATATGTCACTATTAAAAAATATTGAAACTAATATAAATTTATTGCAAAAAGCTAAAGAAATAATAAAGAAAGGGGGAAAATAATATGTTTATTGAGTGGATGGATAGAGTTAGCTTAGATGGATATGATGCAGAAGAATATTTAATGCATGAAAGATTAGAAAATTTTTTTAGTAAGGAAAAAAACAATGATAAATAATCCAGATAGTATAAATAATTTAATAAAAAAATTAAATCAAGTACCAGATGAAGTATGGTTAGAAGCTATAAAAGAAGTGGAGGAAGAAAATATGGGCGAAACAATAGAAAGTATGATACAAGTATTGCAGACAGAAGTAGATTTTATTAAAGACAAAGTTAAATTTAATAATTTATCTTTGAATGGAAATTTAGAGCAATTTAAGAATTTAGATAAAGACGAAAAACAAAGATTATTATATGTATTAGAACATTTAAAAATAAATGCAGAACATTATATCAATAAAATTAAGTAGGAGGAACTATGAAATATATAGCAAGTGTAAGTTTTGGTAAAGATAGTTTAGCGATGTTATTGCTACTTATAGAAAAGAAATATCAATTAGACGAAGTGATATTCTACGATACAGGAATGGAATTTCAAGCAATATATACTATTAGAGATATAGTAAAAGAAACGCTAGAAGAATTAGGAATAAAATATACTGAATTAAAACCAGAAATACCATTTGAAGAAAAAATGCTAAACATAATAGTGCATAAAAGAAATGGGAAAATACAAAAAGGCTATGGTGTATGTGGTGGTAAATGTAGATGGGGAACATCTGATAAATATAGAATAATAGGAAAATATTTAAATGAGCAATATGGACAAGATTATAGAGAATATATAGGAATTGCAGCTGATGAAACGAAAAGAATTGAAAAAGAAAGAACAATACATAAGTTATTGCCATTAGTTGACTGGGGAATGAGTGAAAAAGACTGCTTAGATTATTGCTATAACAAAGGGTTTGAATGGAAAGAAAATTGTATCCTTGGAAGTGTAAGATTATATGATATTTTAGATAGAGTATCTTGTTGGTGTTGTGGATTTAAAAACAAACCAGAATTAGATAATATGCTTAAATATTTGCCAAACTATTATTTAAAACGAATAAAGTTATTAAAACAAATAAAAGAAAATAATAAAAAGGGCTCGGTAGTTATAAAACAAGCAAAAAAAGAATTTGAAAAGATGTTTTAGGAGGAACTATGAACGAAGATAAAGAATTAGAAGAAGCAATTAAAGAACTACAAGAGCGAATAGAAATGCTTAATAGACACATAAAAAGCTATGAGGAAAGTAATTGTAAAACAAATGTAATTTACAATTAATAAAAGAAAAAAATGCGATTGAAACAGTATTACAAGCATTAGAAGAACAAGATAAAGAAATAGTAAAATATCAATTATATTTAACGGAAGATGTAATACCTAAAAAGAAAATAGAAAATGAAATAGAAATATTAAAAGCACAATGTGGAGGAAATGTATTTCATATACAGCAGACATTAAATGCTGAAATTAGACTTTTGCAAGAATTATTGGAGGACTAGCTATGAATAACATAGAAAAATCAGTTAAAAATTTATCAGAAATAGTAGAATTGTGCGAAGATGATATAAAAAACGATAACAAGAATGTAACAGCAATTCTAGATATAGAAGATTTGAAGTCTTTACGAACAATGTTATTAGAATTTGATAAATTAAAAAAAGATAACTATAGCTTAGATAGAGAAAATCAAAAACTATTTGAAATAAATATTAACTCAATACCTAAAAAGAAAATAAAAAATGAAATAGAAATATTAAAAGCACAATGTGGAGGAAATGTATTTCATATACAGCAGACATTAAATGCTAAAATT
>CANRGE010000052.1 GCA_947630065.1 uncultured Clostridia bacterium | reverse complement strand
AAATTGATAGTTACAGATTACTTATCTAAAGAACAAGAAAAATCTAATGAAGCGAACTTATTAAAAGCATTTAGTGTAGATACAATGAAACAACCAGATTACAGAGATATTAAGGTTTCATTCGAAGTGGTTGAACCAAATACATCAAACAGAACTATCACAAATAGAGCTCAAATTACAGAAGATACAGATAAAGATGGTAACCCTGTAGATGATGAGGATTCTACACCAAATGTATGGAACGAGGGCGAAGATGATCAAGATATTGAAAACTTAAAGGTTAAATATTTCGACTTATCATTACGTAAATGGGTAACAGAAGCTATTGTAATTGAAAATGGTAAAGCGTCTATTACACCTACAGGACATACTGCAGAAGATGAACCAGAAGCAATAGTAAAAGTTGACTTACGTAAAGATAGATGGCAAACAGTAACTGTTAAGTTCAAATATAGTATCAGAGTAACAAATGAAGGTGAAATTGCCGGATATGCTAAAGAAGTTAAGGACTATATCCCAAACGGATTGAAGTTTGAACAAGCTGATAACCCAGATTGGTATGTAGTAGAAGACGGAGTAGTTGCAACTGATAAACTTGCAGATGTATTATTACAACCAGGTGAAAGTATTGAAGTGTCTATTACATTAACATGGATTAACTCACAAGATAACCTAGGTGGTAAGATAAATACTGCAGAAATCAGCAAAGACGAAAATGAATTTGATACACCTGATATTGATTCAACACCTGATAATAAAGTTCCATCAGAGGATGATATTGAAACAGCACCAGTAATGTTAGCTATTAGAACAGGTAAGAAAGTACAATATACTGCATTGATTATAAGTACATTGGTAATATTAATTGGAGGAACATATTTGGTAAAAAGGTATGTGTTGAAATAAAAATAACCGGGGCGTGAGCCTCGGTTGTTTTTTGTGTTTTCTTCTTCTTTCTTCTTTTTCCTTTCGCCTTTCTCCTTTCCTTTTTGGGGGAATCGCCCGAGAGAAAAAAATAATAAAAATAAAAATTTTTGAAAACGTAATCTTCGGGTCTAACAGTTTCTAAGCATACGCCCTTGAGCCTCTCCGTGGATTTGGGACACGCACCCTCAAGTGGTGTATTGCAAGAAACTGTAAGACCCTGCGTTAACGTTTTCAAAAATTTTTATTTTTATTATTTTTTTCTCCGAGGGGGTTGGGGGGAAAAAAGGGGGTGTATTGTGTATTGCGTATTCCGTAGGCAATTTTTGGGGTGTGGGGGTAGGATGTGGGGATGTGTTGTGAAAAGATATGAAAATGTAAAATTTGTTTGGGAGTTGAATATCCGTAGGATGTGAGTGGGATTGTGCTTTGGAGGCAGGGTTGACTTCTTTTTTTTTATTATTAAAATAAAAGTAGATGTAGTAAAAAACATGAGAAAAACGAAAGGGGAAGGTGTACGGATGATGAGAGATAACAATAGAAATGAGACAAACCGCAAAACCATTGGCACTGTAGAGAGAGAGAGAGAGAGAGCTGTATTTTAAATACATCCAAGAAAAATTTCGCTGTTATATTAATAGTATTGAGTGTAATTTCAGTAATGTTAATAAGTTCAGCAATCTTTGGTTTTGTAAAATTAAAAGAAGTGCAAAGTAGAGATGTTGCATATAATGCTGAGCAATTGAGAACTTTGGAGTATAAAACACTAACAGGAGATGAGGAATATGCAGACGCAAACCATTATGTAAAATTTGCGCCTTTTTTTGCTGAGGATTATAAAGATGATGAGTATTCAGAAAAACGCTTAGGAGCATGTAATGAGATAGGAAAAACAGAGACAATGTATATTCAAGTTGGTGTTGAGCAGGAAGGTCACTTGGAAAATGGGGTTATTACAATCAATAGTAAAAACTTTATGTATAGAACTCAAATGCTTAAGAATTCTATTTTGAAGAATAATTGTGTATCAGGAAATTTGAAAAGAGTTGAATTAAATAAAATGACTCCTGGAAATACAATATTGATTATGGGAGATATATATGCAAATATAACAAGTGAGGGAGATTATTCAAGAGAAAATGAGATAACTTTAACAGGAACATGGGTTCCTGATGATACTAGTAAAGAGTCAGTGGAAATAAATAAAACAATAAACTTGACAGTGGACTGGTATGGAACAGCAGATGCAAGTATTTATGCACCATATACAAGTATAAATTTAACTGATTTCAGAACATCAAGTAATAAGACAATAGAATTTGACTTTACAATAAATGAGACAAAATTACAATTATTACCAAAACAAAATGTAGTAGATGTAACAGTTCCACAAATGTTTGGAGAATATCCAGAAGATGTAACATGTAAAAATCAATGGGTTACAGCTACTTATGATAAAACTACACATAAGTTACATATAGTAAGACAAAATAAGGCAAATACTAGCACATATACAGTAGTAATGCAATACTCACAAGAAGCATATGACCAATTGTATAATGGATATACAATGTCAGCAGAAATAGAAGGATATTATGAGTGTTACAACAACAAAAATAAGCAATTTAATAATGATGAATTTGAAGGTCAAACAGGGGACGAACCAGGAATATTCAAAACAAAACCAGTAAAAACAACAAAAGGAATAAGTTTTTACACATATAATGCAGTTATAGCAGACTATAATTTCTCAACACGAATAGATAACAAAAGCTATATAACTGAGCCAACTAAAGGCTGGGCATTATCAAAGGAAAACTTGATAAATGCATATGATGAAAGCAAAGCAATAGGAAAAATGGACTACACAGTAATGTGGTCAGTAACAAAGTCAAAGAAAGAGACAACAACAAATGATGGAATAATAATGAAAGAGATTGAACAAGAAGGTGGATATGGAGACACATGGAGTGGGCGTAGAATGAGCGACTATGTGAAAAACACAAAAATATACTTTAGTAATTCAAACTTTATTCCAGGAACAGGATATGTAAAGGTATATGATAATGATACAGATACATTGATAAAGGAATTTACATATGAGGAGTTAACACAATATAGTTCTCCAGAAAAAAGCTATGAATATGATGCACCAATAACACACATAAGAATAGAAACCAGTGAAGGTAACCCACAAACAAATGCAAGTTTAAGGGTGTATAGCATAAAGGAAGTAAATCTTGAAGCAGTAAAAGAAAAAATATCAAAAGAAGAAATGGCTAAAATAGAAGTAATAAAAACAGACTTAAATGGTCAATTAACGAGTGGAGCATCAGTAACAGGATCAGATGAATGTATGTTAGCAGTGGAGAAATCATATGCAGAAATAAATGTATCAGGAAAACAATTATCAGCAACTGCAACAGAACCAATAGAAGAAACAATATCTATAAACGTACCAAATAAAACAGTATCAACAGCAAACTGGAAAAATGGAGAGTTCCTAGTAGCATTTGAAACATCGAGTGCAAATGAAAGTGAATCACCATTATCATATGTTGAGTTAAATAGTGTGTCAACAAATAGCAAAGATGTACAAATATCAGGATATGAGCTAGTAAAGAAGAATGGAAAGTATTTTATAAAAATAGTTACAAAAAATGATACAGAAGTAACAGGCTTTGGGATAGAGATAAAATGCAAAGTGCTAGTAAACCCAATGGTTTCATCATCAACAATAAGAGTGAATTTGTATTCATATAATGAGTATTTAAATATATATCATTATGGAACAAAAGATACATATGATGTAAATGATAATGAAGACACAAATGAAACAGTAGGCTTAAGCACAGACACCATAAATGTAATGTCATTAAATACATTTATGACGGTAGAAACTTTATCAGAGTATAATAGGGCCGGAGAGGTTACAATTGCGCCAAATATTGCAGAGGTGGAAAAAGAATCTTCTGAAAATGTAACTGAGAATGGAAAAGCAACAGCAAAGGTAAATGTAAGTTTGATAAATAACTATGATAAGGGAGAAGTAAATAATGTAGTTATTATTGGAAAGATACCATTTCAAGACAATACATATGTAGATAGTGACACAAAACTAGGCTCAAAATTCACAACTACACTAATGGGTGAAATAGAACTACCAGAAGCAATGTCAAAAGAATTAAAGGAAGCAACAAAGATATATTACTCAGAACAAGACAATCCAAAAATAGAAAATTCAAAGGCAGAAAATCCAGAAGATGAAAAAAATACAACAGGTGGAAAGGTAATAGACAGTATAACTGATGAATGGATCAAGCAACATGGATTTAAGGAATATAAAGAATATGAAAATGAAACAGACTTATCAAAAATAAAATCATACTTAATAGTAATAGAAAATGGACAAAATTTAGCTAGATCAAAAACATACACATTTAGTTATAAAATAGCAATACCAGATGATGCAGGAATAAATGATGTATCATATAGTTGCCATAAAGTATGGTACGACTACACGTCAGAAAGCACAAGATTACCAATGGAATCACAACCAACAAAATTAGGACTAAGAATAGTAAAATACTATGACTTTGAAGTAGAAAAAATAAAAGAAAACACAGAACATGCAGTACAAGGAGCAAAATTCAAATTAACGGAAATAAATACAGAAACCAATGTAAATGATAATACTGATGAAGATGTTTCTAAAGATAACGAAACTACACAATCAAATTCTGAAAACATTAAAGAAGTTTCAAGAATAATAACATCAAATGCAGGAGGGAAGCTAAGTCTAACGAACTTAAGAGTAAATCAACCATATAGTTTCCAAGAAATCCAAGCACCAGAGGCATATGAGTTAAATGATAAGATTATTAGATTTAAAGTTATAGAAAACAAAGATATGACAGAAGGAGACAACAATACATATAAAGTAGTATTTTTAGGAGAAAATAATGAAGAAATAAAAGATGACCAATCAGAAGAAAAAGAGATTGCTAAATTTGATGGAAAAGTAACAATTGACCAAAATGAACAAGGAAGATATGTATTAAAATCAAAAATCACAAATAAACCAAAATTTGAATTAAACATAACCAAAACAGAAAAAGATAGTGAAAAGACCTTACCAGGAGTAGTATTCACAATAAATGGAGAAAGCATAGTAACTAATTCAGAAGGGAAAGCCACAATAAAAAATCTATCACTAAATACAGAATACACATTAAAAGAAACATATTCAAAAGGGTACTATCCATTGAAAGAAATAAAATTTAAGATTAAAGAAGAAAAAGGTACAACTACAGGAGAAGGTGCAGATGGCGGGCAAGGCGTTAAATATTCTATGGTATATATAGATGATAATAATTCTGAACAAAATGCAGAAAGTACAACTGACGAAGAAGGTAAGTTCTCAAAAATAGAGATACAAAACAAAGAAGAAAATAACCTAATACAAGTAAATGTAAGTTTAACAAACGAACAAATCCCAACATTTAATCTAAAAATCAAAAAAGTAGATGAAGCAAACAATGAAACAACCCTATCAGGAGCAACATTCTACCTAGAAAGAAAAGACCAACAAAACAGCGAATTCTTCACAACAGGAGAAGATGGAACTGTAAGTATAACAGACCTATATGCAAAGGTAGAAGGAAAAGGAAGTATAACAGGAAAATACACATTAAAAGAAACAGGATCACCAGCAGGATATTTGAATAATAGGGAAGAGATAAACTTTGTTGTAACTAAATTAGCAACAACGGTTGAAGCTACAGAACCACAGGAGCAAGAGGAAACAGATGGTGGTACAAATGAAGATAATGCAAAATATGAATTGAAACTAATAAAAGGCACAACTGATGAAGAAGAACCAAAACAAGAAGGCAAAGAAGACACAGAACTATCAATAAATGATTTTGATACAATAAGTGACATACAAACAGAAGGAAACACAATAACAATCACAATACAAGACAAACCATTATTCAAACTAACCAAAATAGACAAAGAAACAAACAAACCACTAGCAAACGCAGACTTCGTAATCTATGAACTAAACGAAGACGGAACAATAAAAGACATGGCAAAAGACGCCAACGGCAACTACATAGGAACACTACAAGAAAACGGAAAATACACAGTAACAACAAATGCCCAAGGAGTAATAACCCTAGCCCTAGGCCCAGGAAACTACAAAGCCATAGAAACAGGCTTCCCAGAGGGATATGAGGAAGAATTACATTCGGAAGTGTTTACGATTTCAGGAGGAAAAGAGAAAGAGGAAAGTCAAATAGTAGAGCCAGAAACAGAAGAGATAGAAGTACCAGTGAGCACTAAAGAAACGGAAAAAACAATTGAAATAGAAAAAATAGAAGATTTATTAGATTTTGCGTATACAGTAAATAGTGGAGAAAGATTGGAAGATACAACAGTAAAGTTAACTGCAAATTTGGATTTTGAAGATTTGCAATCATATAGAAATCCAAACGATAAGTATAAGCCAAAGAATATAAAAAGTAAAGATGGTGAAGAACTTCAAATTGAAGGCATAGAGGAACAAGATGGAGCAATAGATATAAATGGAGATGGAGAATGTGAGTCAGTAAAAGAAGAATTAACGAAGGAAAGTGCAAAAGGCTTCCCATCAATAGGTTCATTAAAAGAAGGTGAAGGACTAAATACTTATATATATAAACCATTTTCAGGAATCTTTGACGGACAAGGACATACAATAAGTAATTTATACATAAATGATAGTGCTAATGGTTCCTATAAAGGGCTATTTGGCTACATAGATAGCGCAGAAATAAAAAACGTAACAGTTACAGGAGAAATAACTGGAAAAAGGTATGTAGGAGGAATATGTGGAGCAGCATCAGGAAAAGTTTATTTGAAGAACTTGAATAATGAATGTAAAATAAATATTGCAGCAGATTACACGGGAGGAATAATTGGAGGAGCAGGAGCGATAGGAACCGAGTACTCTTCAAATCCAAAGTCAATAGAAGTACTTAGCATAAAATCATGTACTAATAACGGAACTATGATAATTTCAAATGGTAATTACAGTTGTATAGGAGGAATAATAGGAGTAATAAATAATGGTTATTATGGAGAATATAATAAAATTGTAAGCATAGAAAAATGTAAAAATACAAGTAATATAGATAGTAAAGGTTACACTATAGCAGGAATATGTGGGTATATTAGAAAGGTTGAAAAAGTAAAAATAGAAGATGTAGAAAACAGTGGAAACATGACTGGAAGTGGTAGTACAAGCGGAATTATAGGGTACATTGATGCTGGAACTAGACTATTAAACATTTCTAATGCAAATAATAGCGGTAGTATAACTGGAAACAATCAAACAGGAGGCATAATAGGTGATTTAGATGAGAGTACTTGTGTTAACATATTAAATACAACAAACACAGGAAATGTATCAGGAGGGGATGATATAGGTGGACTAATAGGGTACGAAAAGGTAACTGATTATATAAAAATTATGAATTGTAGTAATGAGGGAAGTATTACAGCTATCTCTGATATAGGAGGATTAGTAGGATACGCAACCAATGGTAATGGCAATATATATATCATACAATCTTGCAATACAGGAGATATAAATTACAGTAATAATTCTAGCGATCGAGGAGGATTAATAGGAAGTTTTTATTCAAGTTCAAGTAGTATATTCATTAAATCTTCATATAATAAAGGAAATATAATAGGACCAGATAATGGTAAATCGAGATCTAACGGAGGATTAATTGGACAAAGTACAAGCAATCAGCTACGAATTGAACAAAGTTATAATACAGGCAAGATTGATAAAGGTGGATATGTAGGTGGACTGATAGGAGCTTCATATGTAGGTCCAACAAGCATATATAAATGTTATAATTCTGGAACTATTGAGGTTGGTGGTAATTATAATTATACAGGAGGATTAATCGGAGAAAAAGAGAACAGTGTGAATATACAAGATAGTGATAACCTAGGAAATATTGTGCAAATGGAAAACGGTGAATTATATGATCCCCATATAGGAGGAATTATAGGAAGCCTTCGTAGTTCATCAAGTTATAATATTGTAAATTGTTCTAATAAAGGAAATATTACAGTTCGTAATGCAAAATCTGTTGAATTTGGTGGATTAATTGGATATGGAGGAAATAGCGGAACTATAAAAGGCAGTTCAAACTCAGGAGATATTACTGTAAAAGATGCACAAAGCACTAATCATATTGGAGGTCTATTGGGTATCGGATTAGGAAGCATACAAACATGCGATAATTCAGGAGACATAACAGTAAATGGTAAAGAAGATAGTCAAGGTTATTCTTATACAGGAGGAATAGTTGGATACAGCAGTAGTGGTATGAATGTAAGCAATGCTTATAATACCGGAGACTTAAGTTTTAGTTCTTCACATAGAGGTATATATGCAGGGGGAATTTTAGGTAATTCTTCTAGTTCATCAATACAATCTTGTTACAATGAAGGAGATATAAAATGTAATGGCTCTGTTAGTAGCTCTTTATATGAGGGTGGAATTGCAGGTTATAATAGTGCCTTAATTCAAAATTGTTATAATACAGGTGAAATAAATAATAGCCATGGTAGCTCTAGTCAAGGAGATATATCTACATATATAGGCGGAATAGTAGGCTCAGGTAATGCTGTTGTAAATTGTTATAATATAGCTTCTGTATGTGATGATATTTCATGTTGTAGTACAAGTAGTGATAACCATGTTGGACCAATATATGGAAAATCAGGTAATAGTGGAACAAATTATTATGAAGAAGACATAGATGTAGTAGGAAAAGTTCAAGGCTCTAGAAATTATTGTACAGCATATTCAGAGAAATATATGAAATCAGAAGAATTCTTTAACATATTAAAGGGTAAAAGTACAATATGGATACATGAAGAAAATCAATATCCTACATTAGACATAGCAGTACTAAACAATTCAAGTGAAGTAACAGAATTAACAATTGGAAATAATAAAGAAACTTTTGATATAACTACACAGATAGGGGAAGATGCATCAGGTTCTAGAGATGGAGGAACAATTACTGGTGATTATACTGCAAAATACATAGAACAGAATAATATAAAATTGGTTGAAACAGTAAAATATGGAGAAAAAAGTACTCAAGATATTAAGATAGAGCCAAATGATAATAGTAATTACATGATACAAAAAATTACTATAAATGGCGAAGAAATAGGATTTACTATAGATGAAGAAGGAAAATACACATTACCAAAAGGATACTTTGAAAATGTTACAGAAGATATAAACATAGTTGCATATTTTGCTCAAAAAGGAAAAACAATAACAATTAACAAAATAGACAAAGAGAATAATAAATTAGCAGGAGCAGTGTTTAAAGTAGAGTCAGAAAGTTTAACTGGAGACAAAGTATTAGAAAAACCAGTAGAAAATGGTAAACATTATTTTATAAAAGACGATTCAAATAAACTAGTTCCAAATAATAAAGGTTATAATGGAACAACGGCAAATTCATATTATGAAATAGATTTAAGAGGTACAACAGGCGATAGTATAGTTGAGGTAGAAGCTGAGTTACAAAGTGGAGCAGGTTGCTTATATGGTATGATAACGGAAAGTCCTAATGTACCAGAATATGATGAAAAAGAAGCTTTTATATATGAAACAACTGGTTTCAATTCAACCAAAACATTTACAACAGAACCTTTAGTTGGAGGAAAACTATACTATATGCATTTGGGATATATGTGTACTAATGCCAATAGTAATAGTTGTCAAGTATCAATAAATGATATAACCATAGTAACAACAGGAGAAAAGATAGATGCAGATGTAGAAAATAGTGAAGAAACAGAAGAAACAAGTTATCATTTTGATAAAAAGGATAATGGATATGTACCAAATAATCTAGAGACAACAGGGACAGAAGCAGTATCATATATTCCTATTAACTTAGAAAAAGAGGCTGGAAAATGTTCAATAAGTGTAAAAGTAAATTCAAAGAATTCAGGAGAATTATGCGGATATATTACTGATGAGAAAAAAGTCCCTGAAGATGATACACAGCTATTCTTTAAAACAAGCAACCAAGGTGAAGAAACAATCTATTCTCCATTGTTTGAAGGTGGAAGTGAAAAATACTTATGTTTACAGTTTACTTCAGCAGAAGAAGAGGATATAAATCCAGTTGTAGTTGAAGACATAAGAATAGCAACAGAAGAAACATTTTTAACAGGTGAAACAGATGAAAATGGACAATTAATTTTAGAAGTACCAGATGGAACATATACAATAACAGAAGTAAAAGCTCCAGAAGGATACAGCTTAAGTACAGAGCCTAAGACATGTATAGTATCAAGCGAAAGCTATAGTGAGGATGGTGCAGAAAATACAGTAACGGTAACTGATGATAAACTAAAAGAAGTAGTAATCCATTACTATCTAAAAGACTCAAATAAAGATAACAAGAATTATGGTGCAATACCAACAACACAGTCAACATCAGGAACAACATCAGGAGCAACATCAGAAGCAACATCAGAAGCCTCATCAGAAGCCTCAACAGAAACATTATCAAAAACGTCATCAATTGTAGTAGAAAATAAATCTGTATTACAAAAAGCAAAGAATTACATTAATAATGCATTAGAATCAGATAATATGATAAATAAAATAATACAACAAAGAAATAATCAGCCAATATCATTAAAAGATGATGTTCATCTATATGGAAATTTTGGAGAAGATTACGATACATCAGAATACATAGAAACAGAGTTACAAGGCTATACACTAGAAGTAGACGAAAACAATGAATATGTAATTCCAGGCAATGCAACAGGTACATTTGATGATGAAGTAATTCATGTAAAATACTACTACGAAAAAACAACAACTCAATTAACAAATCTATCAATCACAAAGAAATGGAATTTACCAGAAGACATAGTAAATGATTATAGAGCAACACTAAAACTAATGAAAGTAGTAAATGGTAAAACAACACCAGTTATAGACGCTAACGGAGATGAAGTAACAAGAACAATAAGAGGCAATGGTACAGAATTACTTGAAAATCTACCAAAATACGAAGAAGGAACAGAAATACGATACACAGTAGAAGAAATTCAAGTGGAAAAACTACAATCAATCAACAACGAAACCCAAGAAGAAAACTGGGAAGAAGTACCATTAAGTCAATTCAAAGCAACATATGAGGTAAAGGAAAAAGAAAAAAACTAAAAATAAAGGCTTTATATAGCAAACACAAAGCAAAAAGCTACCGCAAAGTTTACACAAACTTTGCGGTAGCTTTCATTACAGAAGAGAGTATCGTAAAGTTTGCATAAACCTTACGGTAGCTTTCATTACAGAAGAGAGTATCGTAAAGTTTACACAAACCTTACGATACTCTCAACTCTGCGGTATTTTCATTACAGAAATTTGATTTTTTAGTATTTATAAATTTTCAATATCTTCTCTTGTTAAACCGGTTAGCTTTATTATAGTTTCGATATCAAAATTATCATCTAACATCTTCTTTGCGATTTGGAGACTGTTTTCTAATATGCCATTAGAACGGCCCTCTGCAAGCCCTTCTGCAAGTCCTTCTGCAAGTCCTTGTTCCTTACCACGAGTAAATGCACCATCAAGAGCTGCAGCTTCATCTCTGATAGCCTTTTCTCTTAATTCCGCAAGCCTTTGTGCTTCCTTATCTGCATTTAATGCTTCCAATTTTTCTTCTGCCTCTTTAATTAATTCATTATCACTCATTTTAATCTCCTCCAAATTCTCATTTATAATAAAAGTCAACCATTGCTCTAACTTACTTGAAATTCTCTTACATTTCCTCTTAAATTTTGGTAATTGAATATAATGAAGCTCATACTTGTCTGTCAATAGAATATTCCCGTAATCCCTTCGTATTCGACCAATTTCATGAAAAGGACCATCATCAAATATATCAAAATTGCAAATCCATATTCCAATAGTATATGGAATTGTAGCATAATTTTTACCGGATTCTAAGCTTTCGTGAAAAACTCCGGATAGATAAAAAAGTGACCTATCTATAGTATTTTCATAATCTTCAACCTGCATTTCAATATTTACTTTAATACCATTATTTAGAGTTACTAAAATATCCATAATCCCTAATTTATCCTTTATTTTTTGCCTTTCTACAGGAACTTGCTTATTTACTTCTAAGGTATCTATATCAAGATGCGGTAAAATTGCCTCTAATAAATCTTTTAATAGACTTTCGTTATCCTTGTCACCAAAAATGCGTCCGAAAATGTAGTCGTTGGTTGGTTTATATGTACTCATATATCACCTCCTATTCTAGCATATTTAACTAATAGGTTCAATAGATTTTGGATTATTTGTGTTAGAATTTTAAAATATTTGTTAGACACTTTTATTATTAAATATTTTACTGAAATTGTTTGTAACACAAACTTTGAACTTAAATTTTAAAATTTTAAACGGAATACTTTTAGCAAATTATCTTAATAATTTGCTTGATTAAAATTATTGAAATAAAAAAATCTGAAAATAATAAAAATCAAATTTCTGTAAGCATAATTAAAACATGTTATTTCCAAAAAGTCAAGCCATATGAAATAAATTTCAAGTGCATAATTTTGAATAAAATTCCTTGTTTTGGAAAAAATGTAGTGATATAATTTGCATATAAATATAAAAAA
>CANRGE010000051.1 GCA_947630065.1 uncultured Clostridia bacterium | reverse complement strand
TAATTAAGTTTTTTACCAAATAAAGAGGAGAGTTGCTTTTGAACTCTCCAATGTCATTTTAGACTCCCGCATTACTACTAAATAGCAATGGGTTAAGTTAAATATATTTTAATATATAATATTTAACTTGTCAAACTAAATTTGACATTAATAGTATATGCTTTTTTATTCGTAATTATACTTTTAGACATATAATATAATTTTAGAGAATAGTGAAAAATGAATAAAGTACATAAGTGCTCTTATAAGCTATTTATAATTATTAACTATTCATTATTCACTGCGAATTGTAAAATTCGCACTTATGAAGGTTATTTGCGAAAAAATTTCCTCCCACATTTGCTTTGGAAAAATAATTCGATTAATCAACTATTGAAATTACTATAGAATTAAGAATTTTTCAATAAAAATATTGATAATTTTATAAAAATAACATATAATATTAGTAAGGAATGTAAGGAATATGGAAAGGAAGTGATTTTATGGAATTAGCAAAAGTAACAACCAAAGGTCAAGTAACTATTCCAAAATCAATTAGAGAATTATTAGATTTAAAAGAAGGAAGTAAAATTCTTTTTATTCAAAAAGGAAAAGATATAGTTATTCAAAATTCTGCAATGTTAGCTTTAGAGAAAATACAAAATGCTTTTGATGGTGAGGCAGAAAGGCTTGGCTTAGAAACAGAAGAAGATGTTGTCCAAATGATAAAAGAATTTAGAAAAAATAGAAAGAAGAATTAGCTATGAAAGTAATGTTAGATACTAATATTCTTATTTCTGCATTTGTATTTAAGAGCAAAAAAATGAATGAACTAATCTATAAACTTTCTAAAGAACATGAAATAATAATTTGCTCATATACAGTTGAAGAGCTTAAAGAACTAATAGATACAAAATTCAAAGTAAGTCAAAAAGATTTAGATGAATTTTTAAAGATTTTTCCATTCAATTTAGTTTATTCTCCAACTAGTGTAGATAATAAACTTTTTAATATTAGAGATAAAGATGATTATATCATTTTACATACAGCAATAATAGAAGATGTAGATATATTTATAACAGGAGATAAAGATTTTGATGATATTGACATTGATAAACCTGAGATTATGAATGCTACTGAATTTTTAGAAAAATATTCTTAAAAATGTATAAAAAAAAAAGGAGAGTTGAACTCTCCGAAATCATTTAGGCTCCTGTATTACTACAAAAGTAGTAGAGGGTAATATAATTTTAGTGAATAGTGAAAAATGAATAGTTAATAGTTAATGGTACATAAGTGCTCTTATAAGCTATTTACAACTATTCATTATTAACTCTTCACTATTAATTATTTACTGCGAATTGTTAAATTCGCACTTATGGAGCGGGTAGAGGGAATCGAACCCTCGCTATCAGGTCGGAAGCATGACATTCTACCACTAAATTATACCCGCATAATATATTTAATTATAACATTATTATTGTATTTTTGTAAAGGCTAGAATAAACAAATTTATTGCTTATTATTAACTTTTATGGTAATATTTCAAGTGAAAAAATTAAGAGTAATTATAAAAAGAGTGTGAATAAAATGAAAAATAATAAAATACCTAATTTTTTATATGAAATGTTAATTAAACAATATGGAGAAAATCTAACCAATGAAATAGTACAGGGGTATTCATATAATAGACCTGTAACAATTAGAGTGAATACATTAAAAACAAATTATGAAAATATCATTTCAAAATTAGAAGAAATGCATATAACGTATAAAAGAGTGGATTGGTTTGAAAATGCACTTATACTAGAAAATATTAGTGAATATGAAATACGAAAGCTGGATATGTACATAAATGGAGAAATATATATGCAAAGTCTATCTTCGATGTTACCTCCAATAATTTTAAACCCAAAAGAAAATGATAATATTTTAGACATGACTGCTGCACCAGGAGGAAAAACAACAGAGTTAGCAACACTTTCAGAAGATAAAGCATTAATTACAGCCTGTGAAAAAAATAAAATTAGAGCAGAACGTTTAAAATATAATATAGAAAAGCAAGGAGCAAATAGAGTTAATGTTTTAATAGAAGATGCTACTAAATTAAATGATTTCTTATCATTTGATAAAATTTTATTAGATGCACCATGTAGTGGTAGTGGAACATTAAATTTAGAGGATGAAAAATTAGAAAAAATTTTTACACAAGAATTAATAGAAAGGTCACAAAAAGTTCAACATAATCTACTAATAAAAGCTTTAAAAATATTAAAGATAGATCATGAAATGGTATATTCTACCTGTTCTATTTTAGAAGAGGAAAATGAGAAAAATTTACAAGAATTATTACAAGATAAAAGAATTGAAATAATACCAATAAATAAAGAAAAATATAAAAATATAAAACAATTACCTACAAAAATAGATGGAACAGTGTGTATTGCACCAAATGAACTATATGAAGGCTTTTTTGTTGCAAAAATAAGAAGAATAATATAATTAAGATATTGACATTTTAATTAATTTAATATAACCTAAACTTAGGAGGAAACAAAAGATGGAAAATAAAAAAAAATCTAAATTTAAACAAATAGAACGCAACCTTTTTATTAATATGACTAGAAATAAATCAACAAAAGAATATAATAAAAAAATAAAAGAGATTGAAGAAAGAACGGGGAAAAAACCAAGTATTGAAATTAGAAGAAAAATAAGAAAACAAATAGTCAACAACAACGCAAAGAAAATGAAAGGTATAGCCATGCTAACTGCTACTTCAATTATTCTTGCAGGCTCTATAGGATTAGGTGCTGGACATGCATTAAATGAAAGTAGTGGTAGAGTAGAAGGCGTAACAAAAATAGAAAATAGCACCAATATAGATACAATAGAAATAGCAAATGGAGAAATTAAAGTAGAAGAAAAAGAACCTAGTTTTAGAGAAAAATATAAGGTGAATGATGAAAATTTAGAAAGAGAAAATGAGATAACAAATTTAGATAATTTAAAAGATACAGTTACACAAGAAGTAGAAGCATTGAAAACTGATGAAGAAATATTAAATTATGTAAAAAAAGAATATGTTGAAGAATATAACAAAATAAACGATGATAAAATAAGCATAGAAGATGTGAAACTATATAGATCTATTTTAGGCAATTTTGATGAAATGATATATAGAGATTTTGCTCAAAATGGAGAAGAAATTATAAGAGTATGTAATAAGGAATATGGAAAAGAAAAAGGATTATCACAAGTTATGGGTTCTACAGGAGAACTAGTATATATAAAAGTTAATGATAAAGTAAAAGAAGTTGCTGTTGGAGTATCAAATCATTTTGAAAGAGGATATTCAGGAAGCGGAGATGTTATTGAAGTTGATGAAAATTCATTATCTGAAAAAGTGGGAAAACTATTAAATGCTGGAGCTGCATATGTTACTTCACAGGAAAATGATAAGTCATTATATAAAGATAAATTAATAGATGCAATGGTAGATTACAAAGCAGGACAAGCAAAAGAAATTACAAATATAGAATTAAATGATGAAAAAGACACTAAAGGGTTTGAAATAGGGGATTAAGTATATAATGAGATACAGCATAAATATGCAGAAAACAATAAAAAGAGATGAAAAATAAATATAATTTAAATGAATAACCTCCTTATAAAGAATATAAGGAGGTTATTCATTTTTCGTACATAATAGTAGCTACTAAAATATACTTGTAAGATTACATAATAGTTCTCAATTTTTATTGAAAAGAGCTAAAAGATATGATAAAATATTAACATAATTTTGAGAAAGGGTTGAAATAAATGGCGTATTCAGCAGAAATAAAAAATGATGTAAGAGAGAGACTAGAAAAAGGACAAAAAGTTAAAACAATTAGTAAAGAATTAAATATTTCTATTTCAATAATTTATAATTGGAAAAAAGAGTGGGATAAAGAAAATAAATCAAAAGAGACTATTAAGGAAGAAAAAGAAACAAGTATAGAAATAGGAAGATTAATAAAATTAAAACGATTTAATGAAGCACTTTGCCTAATAGGAAAATATCCAAATAATGTAATTATACAATCACAAATGATAACAATAGCAATAAAAGAGGGAAATTTAGAAAGAGCAAAAAGAATAGGGAATAGAGAAGAATTTAGAAATAATGCTCCAATACAATCGCAAATGATAACAATAGCAATAAAAGAGGGAAATTTAGAAGAAGCAAAGCAAATAGGAAATAGAGAAAAATTTAGAAATAATGGTTCAATTCAATCACAAATGATAACAATAGCAATAAAAGAGGGGAATTTAAAAGAAGCAAAAAGAATAGGGAATAGAGAAGAATTTAGAAATTATGCTCCAATACAATCTCAAATGATAACAATAGCAACAAAAGAGGGTAATTTAGAAGAAGCAAAGCAAATAGGAAATAGAGAAGAATTTAGAAATAATACTCCAATACAATCGCAAATGATAGCAATAGCAATAGAAGAGGGGGATTTAGAAGAAGCAAAAAGAATAGAAAATAGAGAAAAATTTAGAAATTATGCTCCAACACAATGCCAAATGATAAAAATAGCAATAGAAGAGGGAAATTTAGAAGAAGCAAAAAGAATAGGAAATAGAGAAAAATTTAAAAATTATGCTCCAATACAATCCCAAATGATAACAATAGCAATAGAAGAGGGGGATTTAGAAGAAGCAAAAAGAATAGGGAATAGAGAAGAATTTAGAGATGATGCTTCAATACAATCACAAATGATAAAAATAGCAATAGAAGAAGGGAATTTAGAAGAAGCAAAAAGAATAGGGAATAGAAAGAAATTTAGAAATTATGCTACAATACAATCGCAAATGATAACAATAGCAATAAAAGAGGGAGATATAGAAGAAGCAAAAAGAATAGGGAATAGAGAAGAATTTAGAGATGATGCTTCAATACAATCACAAATGATAAAAATAGCAATAGAAGAAGGGGATTTAGAAGAAGCAAAAAGAATAGGAAATAGAGAAGAATTTAGAAATGATGCTTCAATTCAATCACAAATGATAACAATAGCAATAGAAGAGGGAGATATAGAAGAAGCAAAAAGAATAGGAAATAGAGAAGAATTTAGAAATAATGCTTCAATTCAATCACAAATGATAAAAATAGCAATAGAAGAGGGAGATATAGAAGAAGCAAAAAGAATAGGGAATAGAAAGGAATTTAGAAATTATGCTACAATACAATCGCAAATGATAACAATAGCAATAAGAGAGGGAAATTTAGAAGAAGCAAAACAAATAGGGAATAGAGAAAAATTTAGAAATTATGCTCCAATACAATCGCAAATGATAACAATAGCAATAAAAGAGGGAAATTTAGAAGAAGCAAAAAGAATAGGAAATAGAGAAAAATTTAGAAATTATGCTCCAATACAATCCCAAATGATAACAATAGCAATAGAAGAGAGGAATTTAGAAGAAACAAAAAGAATAGGGAATAGAGAAAAATTTAGAAATTATGCTCCAATACAATCGCAAATGATAACAATAGCAATAAAAGAGGGAGATATAGAAGAAGCAAAAAGAATAGGGAATAGAGAAGAATTTAGAAATAATGTTCCAATTCAATCGCAAATAAAGAACATAGTGATAAATGATTCGCTTGCAGTTTCCTTTAATATAGAAGAAAAGGAAAGTAAGCAATCAATAACAGAAGAATTGAAGTTTTTAAATAAGATAAAAACAAAAATCTATTATGACAAAATAGAAAGAACAGATATAGAAGAAATTGAAAATAATAGAGACATAACAGATTATGAAAGAATATATTTATTGTTAGCAGTTTATGAAAAACAAAAAGAGATAAAAAAAGCAAGAGAATTAGTAAAAAAACATAAAGCAGAACATAAAGAAGCACAAAATAATAAAACATGTAATGTTATTTTACAAAGAATTGAGAGTAAGAAAGCGAAAATATTTGATTTCGGTTTTTATGATGAATTATTACACTGGGAAATGGATGAAGATTTAAAAGAAGAATATGAACAAGAAATTAGAAGAGAAAGTGAACAAAAAATAGAATTATTAGGTAAAAAAATAACAGAAAGACAAGCTAAAGAAGTTAGTCAAGAAATAAAGAAAGCATATAGATATACAACAATAAATAATAATCGGAAGAAATATATCAGAGCAAGAAGATAGCAGAAATCAATTCATAAAACAGTTAAAGCAAATCCCTCCAAAAGAAGTAGTAATGTTTCAAGAAAAAGCAAAGAAAGAATCAAATCATTTTGATGAAGTGTTAGATTATTTAAAATCAAAAAGAGTAGAAATTTATTTAAAAATGCAATCACAAGATATACAAATACAAAGAAAAGGAATAGAGCAATGGGATAAAATGGAAGTATTAATTGAAAAAGTTAAAAGAAATAATGACAACAATGATTATTTAAATTTATTGTATGAAAAAATACAAAAATTAAAAGCAATAGAAGAACAGCAGGAAAGATATTAATGAATAAAATTGGAGGAAACATGTTTAAAATACATTCAGATTATAAACCAACTGGCGATCAGCCACAAGCAATAGAATATTTAAGTAATGGTGTAAAAGAGGGAAAGAAATTCCAGACATTACTTGGAGTTACAGGTTCACGGAAAAACATTCACAATGGCAAATATAATTGAAAAAGTACAAAAGCCAACTCTTGTTTTAGCACATAATAAAACTCTTGCTCGGACAATTATATAGTGAATTCAAGGAGTTCTTCCCAGAGAACGCAGTAGAGTATTTTGTATCTTATTACGATTATTATCAACCAGAAGCATATATTGCTTCTTCAGACACATATATAGAAAAAGATGCATCAATTAATGACGAAATAGATAAACTTCGCCATTCAGCAACAGCAGCGTTATTTGAAAGAAAAGATGTAATAATAGTTGCATCTGTATCATGTATATATGGATTAGGTGATCCTATAGATTACGAAAACATGATAGTATCTTTACGACCAGGTATGCAAAAAACAAGAGATGAAGTATTAAGAAAACTAATAAATATGCAATATTCTAGAAATGAAATAGATTTTAAAAGAGGAACATTTAGAGCAAAAGGAGATATTATAGAAATATACCCTTCAGATGAAAATGAAAAAGCGATAAGAGTTGAAATGTGGGGAGATGAAATTGAAAAAATTTCAGAAATAAATCCATTAACAGGTAAAGTAATAGCACAAAGAAACCATGTAATGATTTTTCCTAACTCACATTATGTTACAACAAAAGACAAAATGGAAAGGGCAATAATTACAATAGAGGAAGAATTAGAAGAAAGAATAAAGTATTTTAAAAGTCAAAATAAACTAATCGAAGCACAAAGAATAGAGGAAAGAACACATTTTGACATAGAAATGATGAAAGAAACTGGTTTTTGTCAGGGAATAGAAAATTATTCAAGACACATAAGTGGAAGAGAACCAGGCAGTTCACCATATACATTATTTGATTATTTTCCTAAAGATTTCTTACTACTTATTGATGAGTCACATGCAACAATACCTCAAGTTAGAGGAATGTATAATGGAGATAGAGCAAGAAAAGAATCTTTAATAAATTATGGATTTAGATTACCATCTGCATTTGATAATAGACCATTAAAGTTTAATGAATTTGAAGATAGAATAAATCAAGTAATATTTGTAAGTGCCACACCAGCCGAATATGAAAAAGAACATTCAAAAGAAAATATTGTAGAACAAATTATTAGACCAACAGGTCTGCTTGACCCACAAATAGAAGTACGACCAGTAGAAAATCAAATAGATGATTTAATAATGCAAATTAGACAAAGGGTAGAAAAACAAGAAAGAGTTTTAGTAACTACTTTAACTAAAAAAATGGCAGAAGACTTAACTGCGTATTTAGCAAATATAGATATAAGAGTAAGATATATGCATTCGGAAATAAAAGCATTAGAGAGAATGGAAATAATAAGAGATTTGCGAATAGGTGAATTTGATGTGTTAGTTGGAATTAACTTATTAAGAGAAGGATTAGATATACCAGAAGTATCTCTTGTAGCAATTCTAGATGCAGATAAAGAAGGTTTCCTTCGTTCTGAACGTTCACTAATACAAACAATAGGACGTGCAGCAAGAAATACAGAGGGAAAAGTTATAATGTATGCTGATGAATTAACTGAGTCAATGGAAAATGCAATAACAGAAACAAATAGAAGAAGAAAAATACAAAGTGAATATAATGAAAAAAATGGAATAACTCCAAAAACTATCAAAAAATCTGTAAGAGATACAATAAAAGCTACAGTAGTAGAAGATATAAATGCAGAATATGAAATTAAGAAAGATGAAGATATTAAAGATATAATAACAAAACTTACAGATGAAATGTTAAAACATGCAAGCAATATGGAATTTGAAGAAGCAGCTAAGCTAAGAGACAAAATAAAAGAATTAGAAAAATTAATTTAATAATTGAGATTTATAATATGTTATGGTAAAATACTAATTAATTAAAATATGGAGGAAAATATTATATGAGCGAAAGACAAGATAAAATTCGAAATTTTAGTATAATAGCCCATATAGATCATGGAAAATCTACTTTAGCAGATAGATTAATAGAAATGACAGGGGTATTATCTGAAAGAGAAATGGAAAGTCAAGTCTTAGACAACATGGAATTAGAAAAAGAAAGAGGAATAACTATAAAATCTCAAGCTGTCAGAATGAATTATCATTCTAAAGATGGACAAGATTATATATTTAATTTAATAGATACACCAGGTCATGTAGATTTTAATTACGAAGTTTCTAGAAGCCTTGCAGCTTGTGAAGGAGCTATACTTGTTGTAGATGCAAGTCAAGGAGTAGAAGCTCAAACATTAGCAAATGTATATTTAGCATTAGACAATAATTTAGAAATAATACCGGTAATAAACAAAATAGATTTACCTAATGCAAGACCAGATGAAGTAAAAAATGAAATTGAAAATGTGATAGGAATAGAAGCAACAAATGCACCATGTATATCAGCAAAATCAGGACTAAATGTAGAGCAAGTTTTAGAAAGAATAGTTGCAGACATTCCAGCACCTTCTGGAAATGCAGATTCAGAATTAAAATGTTTAATATTTGATTCTTTTTATGATAACTATAAGGGTGCAATAGCATATGTAAGAGTTGTAGATGGAAAAGTAAAAGTTGGTGATGAAATAAAATTAATGGCTGCAAATAAAATATTTACAGTTACAGAAGTAGGATATTTTGAACCAGGACAATATGTAGAAGCACAAGAATTAGAAGCAGGAGAAGTTGGATATATAGCAGCAAGTATAAAAAACTTGTCTGATATACATGTAGGAGATACTATTACACTTAATAATAATCCAGCAAAAGAGCCATTAAAAGGATATAAAAAAGTTAATCCAATGGTGTACTGTGGATTATATCCAGTAGATGGAGCAGATTATGAAAATTTAAAAGTAGCATTAGAAAAACTAAAATTAAATGATGCAGCATTACAATATGAACCCGAAACTTCCACAGCATTAGGATTTGGATTTAGATGTGGATTTTTAGGATTATTACACTTAGAAATAATAGAGGAAAGATTAGATAGAGAGTACGATTTGAGTTTAATTACAACATCACCATCTGTTATATATAAAGTTTATAAAACAGATGGAACAGTAGAAGAATTATATAATCCTGCCGACTTACCTGAACCACAAGAAATTTCATATATGGAAGAGCCTATAGTAAAAGCAGAAATATTAACACCAAAAGATTATGTAGGAAATATAATGGAAATATGCCAAAACAGACGAGGTAATTATATAGATATGAAGTACCTAGATGAAAATAGAGTAACTCTTGTATATGAATTGCCTTTAAATGAAATTATATATGATTTTTTTGACACATTAAAATCAAAAACAAAAGGATATGCTTCATTTGATTATGAATTTAAAGAATATAAAAGAGCAGAATTGGTAAAATTAGATATAAGAGTTAATGGCGAAGGAGTAGATGCATTATCATTTATTGTTCATAAAGATTCCGCTTACAATAGAGGTAAAAAAATGGTAGAAAAATTAAAAACCGTAATTCCAAGAAAACTATTTGCTGTTCCAATTCAAGCTGTAATAGGTGGACAAATTATAGCAAGAGAAACAATATCAGCAATGAGAAAAGATGTATTAGCAAAATGCTATGGTGGAGATGTTACAAGAAAGAAAAAATTATTAGAAAAGCAAAAAAGAGGAAAAAAGAAAATGCGCGAAATTGGAAATGTAGAAATACCACAAGAAGCATTTTTATCAATTCTAAAACTAGATGATGAAGAATAAAAAATGGAAAGGAAAAATTAATGAAAGATAGTAAAAAATCAAATGAACAAGAAACATATCAAGACCAAGTAGAAGGAAGAAATGCTGTATTAGAATTATTAGAATCTGGAAAAGAAATTAATAAAATTTATATAGAAGATGGAGAAAAACAAGGTTCAATAAGTAAAATTATAGCTATAGCTAATGAAAGAAAAATTTTATTAACAAAAATTCCACAAAACAAATTCAGACAAATGGCACAAACGGCTAATCCACAAGGAGTAATAGCTGTTGTACCACCATTTGACTATTGTGAAATTTATGATATAATGCAATTAGCAAAAGAACGAAACGAAGAGCCATTCATATTAATATTAGACGGAATAGAAGATCCACATAATTTAGGAGCAATTATCAGAACAGCTGAAACAGCAGGAGTTCATGGAATAGTAATACCCAAAAGAAGATCGGCATCAGTTAATAGTACAGTAAACAAGGTATCTGCAGGAGCAGTTGAACATATGTTAATTGCTAGAGTTAATAATTTAAACGAAACTATAAATTACTTAAAAAAACAAGATGTGTGGATATGTGGGACAGATATGGAAACTAATAAGTATTATTACAATCAAGATTTAACAGGACCATTAGCAATAGTAATTGGAAGTGAAGGCTTTGGAATGAGCAGATTAGTAAAAGAAAATTGTGACTTTTTAGTTAAAATTCCAATGAAAGGGAAAATAACTTCACTTAACGCATCAGTTTCTACAGGAATAATAGTATATGAAGCTTTGAAGCAACGAAATAAGAAATAGGAAAGAGGTAAAAAAATGAAAAAGGATAATTCAAAATTAATCTTAGTAATCGGAATAATAGTAGCACTAATAGTAATAACAATAGGAGTTGGCATAATATTATATTTTTGTACAGATATATTTAAAACAGAACAACAAATGTTCTATAAATATTTAGCACAAACAGAAAATATTTTACAATTTATACCAGAAAAAAACGAACAAGGTGATGGAATAACAAAGGGAACTGTAACTATGGATTTAACATCTACAGATCAAGAAGTAGCTAATCAAACAATACCACCAAGAAACTTTTCATTAGAATATACAGTGAATAGAAATTCAACAGAAGATAAAAGTTCAATGCAAGCAACATTAAAATATGTAGACACAGATTTATTTACTCTAAAATATTTAAGAAATCAAGACACATATGCATTAAAATCAGATGAAGTTATAAATAAATATATAGGATTTGAAAATAATGATTTAAAAGCATTTGCTGCAAGATTTGGAATTGCAGATACATCTAATATACCAGATAAAATAGACCCAGTAGATTATAAACCAATATTCCAATTAACAGATGAACAAAAACAATATCTAAAAGATACTTATTTTCCTATTATAGCTGAAAGTATTTCTGAAGAACTTTATAGTAAGGGAGAAGAAAATATAACAGTAGAAGATACGCAAATGTCAACAAAAACATATAGCGTAAATTTAACAACAACACAAATTATTAACACTATTATAAATATGTTAGAAAAAGCAAAAGAAGATAATACGTTGTTACAAATTATTATAGATAAATATAGCATAATAGATCCAGAAAGTGAATTAACAACTGAACAATTACAAGAAGACATACAAGACATGTTAGATGACATGAATGTAGAAGATATAGAAGAAGAAAGCATAAAAATAACTCTATATGTTAATGAGAAAAAATTAGTAAGAATAGACTTTAGCAATGACGAAGGAAATATTTATGTAGATTTTATAGGAAATGCAGAATCAAATAAAATAATAATAGTAAATAATTTACCACTAAGTGAAGATAATAATATAACTAGAATAGAAATATTAAATGAGAAATACTTGTATAGTGTAGATACAGTAGTAACAATTAATGCAAATAATGCAGGAAAAGAAATAACATTATCAATACAAACTACAACAGAAACTGAGCAAGACAGTATAAACAAAACAGTTATATTTAATGTTAATATAGATGATACAACATATTTTACACTTAATGTAAATGAAAATACTGTATTCCAAGAAGATGTAGAAATAGAAACATTAAATGATGCTAATTGCGCAAAAATAAATAACTTTACACCAGAGTATGCACAACAAATATTTACAGGAATAGGAAATAGATTGCAACAATTATTGCAAGAAAAAATATTATTAGTAATGCAAACAGAAATGCAAGGACAACAAGCTGGAATATCTGGTACAAATGGAACAACTAATGAGAATCTATAATATTAATTTAAAGAGATTGGGCTTTTACTCAATCTCTTTATGCATATAAGAAATAAGAATAATCTTTAAAATATAATAATAGAAAATTAATAGTATATAGAATAATAATAGTATAAAAAATACGGTAATATGGTAATACACTATAAAATAATAAAATAAAAAACGAGTTCGACCCTGAGAAGCGACAGCGCCACAATGCTTTTGCTGAGAATAGTGTGTCTCTTCACTTGTTAAAACCAACTTATCTAAAACGCCTTGGAGAACGGAATTTTTTATTTTATTATTTATAGTGTAATAGTAGTAGTAATTTTAAATAATTTTACATAAACTTATCTATGTTATTATAAAGTAAAAAAAGGAAGAAATTTCTAGTAAAAAAGTATTGACATAAAACAATAAATTTGGTAAGATAGATATTACGAGGACAA
>CANRGE010000050.1 GCA_947630065.1 uncultured Clostridia bacterium | reverse complement strand
ACAAATAAAAAAAATACTGAAAACAGCAGAGAGAGAGAGAGAGAGAGAGAGAGAGAGAGAGAGAGAGAGAGAGAGAGAATATATATATACTAGAGGAAAAATGGAAACAGAATTAACAAAGGCAGGTTATAATATAAAAGTAGAAAGTAAAAAAATGCAGAATTTTTATGAAGATAATTGGAGGAATTGCTAGTAATGAAAAAAGTGCTATTTGTGGCTACAATAACAGGTCACATATGTAAATTTCACATTCCATATTTGAAGTGGTTTAAAGAGCAAGGATATGAAGTACATGTTGCAAGTAATGGAATTAGTAAAATAGAATACTGTGATAAGCATTTTAATTTGCCATTTGCACGATTTCCGATTAATAAGGATAATATAAAGGCATATAAAGAATTAAAAAAAATAATTAATGAAAATGAATATGAAATTATACATTGCCATACGCCGGTTGGTGGTGTGCTTACAAGATTAGCTGCTAAAAAATCAAGAAGGAATGGAACGAAGGTAATTTATACAGCACATGGATTTCATTTTTTCAAAGGTGCACCTAAAAAGAATTGGTTAATTTATTATCCAATTGAAAAAGCTATGGCTAGATATACAGATTGTCTTATTACTATTAATGATGAAGATTATGAATTTGCTAAAAAACATTTGAAAGCCAAAAGAATTGAACATGTTCATGGGGTAGGTGTTGACGAAGAAAAATTTAATGCTGAAATGAATGAGCAAGAAAAAGAAACATTAAGAGATAGTTTAAATATAAGTAAAGATGATTTTGTTATTATATTTCCAGCAGAATTGAGTGTGAGAAAAAATCAAGGAATGCTTCTTAGGACAGTAAAATTACTAAAAACAGACGGAATAGATAATATTAAAGTATTACTTCCTGGAATTGATTCTATGAATGGCATATATCAACAAATGACAAAAGAATTGAACATAGAAGATAGCATAAAATTTTTGGGAATTAGACAGGATATACCAAAACTTATGAAAATATCAGATTTAGCAGTTTCTACTGCAAAACAAGAGGGATTGCCAGTAAATTTACTGGAGGCTATGTTTACAGGATTACCAATAATAGCAACAAATTGTAGAGGAAATAGAGATATTGCAAATGTCTTAGTAGAAATTGATGATATAAATAGTTTATGCAATGAAATAAAAAAATGTATCAAAAATAAAGATGATTATATTTGCAAAGAATATGAAAAATACAAATTAGAAAATGTTTTAAAAGAAATGCAGAAGATTTATGTAAGTGAATAAACAGAGGATAAATAAGAGTGACTATTGCACCAAAAAGTAAAATATGCTATTATTGTAGTATATATATTATTATTGTTGCATTAGCAATGGTATTTGTATTTTTTATGTATTTACTAATCAAATTTGTATATTTTCTATTTTCTCCAATGCCATGGAATTTTAGAAATATAAGAGATATGTTTACTTTTGTATTTGATGGAATGATATATTTATAATTGCTTTTGATATGTATAAGAAATAAAAAAGCAAATTTTGTAAAATAGTATTTTATATTTTTGTTCCAATGACATTAGTATTTTCACTAGGAACATTTACAATTGGTATAGCTGCCAGACATAGATTAATGTATTATCATTTTTGTTAGTAAGTGCTTGTTGTGTACTCGATGATAAAGAAAAAAGAGGGGGAGTCCTGGAATGAAGAATAAAATTAAAAATATGTTAAAACAGAATATATATATTTATAAAATATATACTTTGATTTTTGACTTTATTTTTAATACATTAAAATTATTTATAAAAGTGGACGAAACTATTATCTTAATGAATTCATTTGGCGGTAAAAAATATGACGACAGTCCAAGAGTAATATTTGAATATATGAAAACACAGCCAAAGTATAAGAAGTATAAGATTTATTGGGCTTTTCATAATCCTAGTGAATTTCAAATCGAAGGAGCGGAAAAAGTAAAAACAGATACTTTAAAATATTTCATAATTGCATTAAAAGCCAAATATTGGATAACTAATTCAGCAATAGAGCGTGGGCTAAAATTTAAAAATAAAAAAACAATATACATAAATACTTGGCATGGTAGTGCATTTAAGAAAATAGGGAAGGATATTTCAAAAAAATCATTTAAATTTCAAGCTTCTAAATGTGATGTAATGTTTGCTCAAAATAATCTTGATATAGAAGCTTATTCAAATGCTTTTAGCATACCAAAAGAAAGATTTGCATTAGTTGGATTACCAAGAAATGACGAATTATTTTCTGTAAATGAAGAAGAAATAATTAAAATTAGAAAAAAATTAAATATCCCAGAAAATAAAAAAGTCATTTTGTATGCACCGACTTTTAGGGAATATAACAGAGATAAGAATGGATGTATTTTAGCACCACCTATTAATATAGATAATTGGAAAGAAAGGTTATCTAAAGAATATATAGTATTATTTAGGGCACATTATGAGGTAAATAGTGTATTGGGAATAAAAGATGACGAATTTATATATAATGTTTCTAATTATAATAATTTAAATGAACTAATGAAAGTATCAGACATATTAATTACAGATTATTCGAGTCTTATTTATGATTATGCAATACTTAAAAGACCAATATATTGTTATACATATGATTATGATGAATACTTACAAAAAAGAGGTTTTTACATAGATATGAATAAAGATTTACCAAATAAAATATGTAAAACAGAAAAAGAACTTCTTAACGAAATAGTTAATTGTGATTTTGATTTACAAAGAGAGAAAACAACACAATTTGTAAAAAAATTTGTACTAAATAATGGAAATGCAAGAAAATATATAGATAAATTGATTAAATAAAGGATGGAGGATGGAGTATGTATACATTAATTTTATTAGCAGGTGGCAAAGGAACTAGGATGAAGAATGCGGTTCCAAAGCAATTTTTATTATTGGCAGGAAAGCCAATAATAATGCATACATTAGAAAGAGTTGAGAAAATAGAAGAAATTGAAGAAATAATAATAACGTGTGGAGAAGAATACATTTCTTTAATTGAAGAATATAGAAAGAGTTATATGCTAAATAAAAAAATAATATATGCAAAAGCTGGAAAGACAAGGCAAGAATCTGTATATAATGGGTTAAAAAAAGTAAAAACAGATAATGTAATAATTCATGAAGCTGCAAGACCATTTGTAAATAAAAGTGAATTTAAAAGGCTAATCGAATGTAAAGAAAAAAATGTTATATTTACATATCCAATTCAATTTACAGTGTTAAAAATAAAAGATGATAAAGTAAATGAATTATTAGATAGAAACGAATTAGCTAATATACAATTACCACATAAATTTGAAACTAAAACATTATTAGAGGCACATGAAAAGGCAAGAGAAGAAAAAAGAGAGTTTACTGAAGATTCAAGTTTATTATATTATTATACAAAAATTGATATAAAGACTATAATGGGCTCACAATATAATTTAAAAATAACTGAATCACTAGATTTAATAATTGGAGAGATTATGTATAAGGAAAATCTTATAAGAAAGGATGAATAAAATGAAAACATGCGTAATAACAGGAGCAACTAGTGGAATAGGAAAAGCAACCGCAATTGAACTTAGTAAATTAAATGATTATGATAGAATAGTGATTTTAGGAAGAAAAAAAGAAGAATTAGAGCAAACGCAAAAATTAATGGATATTAGTAAAAAGATATCATATAAGATTTTAGATTTAACTGAATTGAAGAAAATACCCAATATAGTTAAAGAAATAATAAAAGAGAATGAAACAATAGACTGTTTAATAAATGTTGCAGGATATACTGAACCAGCGCCTCTTTTAACAACTTCAATTGAAAATTTAAAAACAACTTATGATGTGAATGTATTTGCACCAATAATATTGATGCGAGAAGTCGTACGATATATGAAAGATAACAAAGATGGAGGAAAAATTTTAAATGTAGCATCAACTGCTGGAATGACTCCGAGACCAGGGTGGTTATCTTATGCATCATCAAAGGCAGCAATTATTTCTGCTTCAGATACATTATCACACGAATTAGAAGAATACAATATAAGAGTATATTGTGTGTCACCAGGAAGATGTGCAACAGCTTTAAGAAAAAAACTAGCGCCTGATGAAGATCCAACGACTATTATGCAACCACAAGAAGTTAGTAGTATTATTTGTTCATTGATATCAAATAATGAACAATGTTTAGATGGACAAAATATTGTAATAAGAAAAAAAATATAAAGTTGAGGAAACGAAAATGGAAGATAACACAATTAGAGTATTGCATGTAGTTGGAAGTATGCAACAAGGTGGAACGGAAAATTTTATAATGAATTTATACAGAAATATAGATAGAACAAAAATACAATTTGATTTTCTAGTAAATAGGCAAGGCTTTTTTGATGAAGAAATAAAAGCCTTGGGTGGAAAAATATTTTATATACCTGCACTACAAAAAGTAGGGCAAATTAGATATACCAAAAATCTAGATAAATTTTTAGTAGAACATAAAGAGGAATATGATATAATACATTCACATATCAACCAGGTTACTGGACTGATACTAGAAAGAGCAAATAATGTTGGAATACCGATTAGAATAGCCCATTGCCATAATAATAGATATGGACCAAATTTTCTTGCAAACATTTATAAAAAATACTTAAGAACAAAAATAAAAGACAATGCTAATTATAAGTTCGCATGTTCAAAGCAAGCAGGAGAGTTTTTATATGGTAAGGGAGAAAAATTTCAAATAATAAATAATTCCATAGATACAACTAAATTTGTATTTAATGAGAAAATAAGAAATAATATGAGAAGGATTCTAAATATAGAAAGTGATTGCTTTGTTATTGGAAGTGTTGGCAGATTTAGTTATCAAAAAAATCCCTTATTTATATTAAGTATATTTAATGAATATGTTAAGTTAAATAAAAATTCAAAATTACTGTTAGTTGGTAAAGGAAATTTAAAAGATAAAATTTTAAAATACATAAATAAACATAAATTAGAAGATAAAGTTATAATGCTTGAAGATAGAAAAGATATAAACGATTTAATGCAAGCAATGGACTACTTTTTACTTCCATCAAGATATGAAGGTCTTGGGATAGTATTAATTGAAGCACAAGCATCGGGATTAAGATGTATTACTAGTGAAAAATTAGTTGCAGAAGAGGCAAAAGTTACTAATTTATTAGAATTTTATCCTTTAAACAAAAATGCAAAACAATGGGCTGAAGAAATTAAAAAAAATAGAAACTATGAGAGAAAGGATACTTCTGAGAAAATAAAACAAAAAAAATTCGATATAAAAGACACTGCAGAGGAACTAGAAAATATGTACAAAAAATTCATAATAGAAAGGGTAAATGAAAACAAATGATAAAAAAATTATTTACATTTATAATTGTAATATTTCCAATTTTGGGAGCTTATATTACACCTATACCAAGTATCACAATATCAGATATGTTATTATTAGCAATTATTCCGTTTATAATAATAGAAATGTTTAAAGATAGAAAAAAAATAAAATTAAATATGGGAATGGGAATAATCTTCTTATATACACTGATTCAATTATTAGTAATTACTATATTTTGTGATAGTGAGTATGTAGATAAATTATTATTGCCTACTGTGAGATTAATAGTTTATTTTGGAATAATAGCTCTTTTCTCAAAATCATATTTTGATATTGAATTAGGAAAAAGACTATTAAAAATATTTGCGATGTTTGCAACATATTTTTTAATTATTCAAGTAATATTCTTTTATATTTTTCATATATACATACCAGGAAATATACCTGGATTACAAGAACCAAAAGTTATGGAACTATATAATAATGCAATGGAGAATGCAACAAGTGGTAGACTTAGAAGCATATTTCTAGAACCATCTGCTTATGCAATGTATGTAGCTTTAGCATTGGGAATAGAGTTATTTAAAGAGGAAAAAAATGACAAAAAAGCGATATTAATATTAACATTGGGACTATTATTATCAGCTTCTAGTACAGGAGTAATAATGGTTGCTATTATGTATATAATTTATATATTTAAAAACTTAAGTAAACTTTCTAAAAAAGCGGTAAGGCGTTTAATTGCATTGTTTTTCATAGCTATTGTTATATTAACTATTTTTATGCAAACTCAAGCTTTCAAAATTTTTTATAATAGAACTTTTGTAGATAAAGGTGCAGTAAAAGGCAGATTTGGAAGTTATGGCGTTGTATTAGAAGGACTAAATAATATTAATTTGGTTTTTGGAAGAGGAATATTTAAGATGAACATCTACATTCCAACTATACCTAGAATTTTTTTGTATTATGGAATTATTGGAGCAATTTTTTTCATTGCAGTTTCAATTAGAAATTTTATAAAGCTAAAAGGAATTCAGTGGATAGTTTGGCTAATACTATTTGTGTTAATGTTTCCTACTGAAATATTTTTTGGAAAATATGTATTATTATATATACCGTTTATGAATGAAATAAAAGGAGAAAATGAATATGAAACTAAACATAGCTTACTCTAGTGATAATAATTATGCAAAACAATTAGGAATAAGTATATTATCATTACTAGAAAGTAATGCAAAAACAGAAGAAATAAATATTTATGTTATAGATAATGGAATAAATGAAAGTAATAAAGAAAAAATAGAAGAAATAGTAAAAAAATATAATAGGAATATAGTGTTTTTTAAATTTAAAGAAATCTGTAAAAATTTAAAAACAGATAATACTTTTTCGTTAAGTTCTTTTGGAAGAATTTTTCTTTCAAGTATAAAAGATATAGATAAAATTATATACATAGATTGCGATATGGTGGTATGTAAATCTTTAAAAGAATTGTTTGATACAGATATGACAAATTATTATGTTGCTGGAGTTCAGGATAATGTTAGTAAATTTTATAGAGAATTGGTAGGACTAAGTGAAGTAGACAGGTATATTAATGCGGGTTTTCTATTAATAAATACAAAAAAATGGAGAGAAGATAATATTGAAGAAAAATGTATAAAATTTATCGAGAGGTATCATGGAAGTGTGCCACATCATGACCAAGGAGTAATTAATGGTGTATGCAAAGAAAAAATATATATTTTACCACCACAATATAATCTTCAATGTCCAATGTTCGATTACCAAACAAAAGAAATAAGACAATTAAGTAATATAGAGGAATACTATAAACAAGAAGAAATAGACTATGCGAAGAAAAATCCGGTTATTATACATTTTACAAAAGGATTTTTTAATAGACCTTGGAATGTAAAATGTACACATCCTCTTAAAGATAAATATTTATATTATATGAATAAAAGTCCTTGGATGGGACAGATTGAGAATAAAGAATTAGATAGGAATACAAGAATTTTAAAATTATTACATTCAATATTACCTTTTCAATTATATTACATTGTAAGCAAAATTATATCTACAAATAAAGAAAAAAGGATTAGAAAAAATTTATATTCAAAACAGGAGGAAAAATGGTATTAAATGTAGCATATTCGAGTGATAATAATTATGCAAAGCAGTTAGGAATAAGTATATTATCATTATTAGAAAGTAATGAAAAATCAGAAGAAATAAACATTTATGTTATAGATAATGGGATAGATGAAAGCAATAAAGAAAAGATAGAAGAAATAGTAAAAGAATACAATAGAAATATAATATTTCTTGAATTTAAGAAAATTTGTAAAGATTTAAAAACTGATAATACTTTTTCATTAAGTGCTTTTGGAAGGATATTTCTTTCTAGAATAGAAAATTTAGATAAAATTGTATATATGGATTGTGATGCGATAGTATGTAATACTTTAGATGAATTACTTAATATAGACTTGACAGATTATTATATTGCTGGAGTTCAAGATAGTGCACATGAAATTTATAGAAAATTAGTAGGACTAGAAAAAAATGATAAATACATTAATACTGGTTTTTTATTAATAAATCTTGATAAATGGAGAAGAGAAAATGTAGAAGAAAAATGTATAAAATTTATCGAGAGCTATCATGGAAGTGTACCACATCATGACCAAGGAGTAATTAATGGTGTATGCAAAGAAAAAATATATATTTTACCACCACAATATAATCTTCAATGTCCAATGTTCAACCATAAAGCAGAAGAAATAAAAAAATTAGGAGATATGAAAGAGTATTACACACAAGAAGAATTAGAAGAAGCAAAAAAGAAACCAGTTTTTATACATTATACATCTGCATATTTTAACAGACCTTGGGCAGTAAAATGTACACATCCACTTAAAGATAAATATTTATATTATATGAACAAAAGTCCATGGAAGGGTCAGTTCGAAAATATCAAGTTATCTAAAAAAGGAAAAATTAAATCTCTTTTGCATAAAATATTACCATTTGAAGTTTATTATTATATTAGTAAAAAAATGTCAAGAAAAGAAAAAGAGAGAATGGAAGGAAAATATGTTAAATAATATTAAAATATCTATAATTGTTCCCTTTTATAATAGTGAAAAAACGATAGGAAAATGTGTAGAAAGTATAATAAATCAAACATGTTCTAATTGGGAGTTAATTCTAGTAGATGATGGTTCTAAAGATAAAAGTTTAGAAATATGTAACAAATTTAAAAAAAATGATGAAAGAATAAAGATTCTTTTACAAGAAAATAGAGGTGTATCAGCTGCTAGAAATAATGGATTAAAAAATGCAACTGCAGAGTATATTATATTCGTTGATAGTGATGATTATGTCGATTCAAAGTTGATAGAAGTAATTGCTAAAAATATAGAAAAAGCAGAATATAATTTTGATTTATTAGTATTCGGATATTATACTTACAAAAAAGGTAATCTACAATCAAAAGAGCAATTAGAGAATGCTTTTTTGCATGAGAAAGAGAGTATATTAAAGTATGTTGGAGACATAAAAAAGTTTCATCTTTTTGCAATTATATATGGAAAGGTTTTTAGAAAGAGTATTATATCTTCGAAGAACTTGTTCTTTAGAACAAATATGGATGTAGGAGAAGATACATGTTTTGTTTTAGACTATATTAGTAAAATTAATGATATGATAGTAATTGATGATTGTTTATATTATGTTGAAATGCAGTCTAATAATACTAAATTACCAAGAAACATAAATAACATATTTGAAATTAATAAAAGCATAAGTGAAACTTTTAATGGAAAAGAATATACAAAAGAAAAATCAAATATGTATTTTAGAAATTATAAAATAATTATTAATTGGGCTGTTATACGAAACATTAATATAAACGATTTATGCACAAAAATATTAGATTCAAATGAATTTAAGGAAATTAATAAAAAATATTTGACTTCTAAATATGATAAACTAATATATGATTTAATAAAATACAATAAGATTAAAATTCTAAAAAAAGTAATCAAAATAAAAAATAAATTAAAAAATTGAGAATAATAAAAAGGAGGAACTATTAATATTTAATATTAGTAGAATAAATCAAATGAAAGATATAATATTAATTATTACATATTTTGGAAAATTGCCAAACTATTTTCAACTATGGTTAAAATCAGTACAGTATAATCCAACTGTTAATTTTTTATTAGTTACTGATGATAAAACAAAATATGAATATCCTAAGAATATCAAAGTAATATATTCTACTTTTGAAGACATACAGAAAAGGATAAAGAATATATTTGATTTTAAAGTAGAAATACAAAAACCTTATAAATTATGCGATTATAGACCATTTTATAATATTATTTTTTCAGAAGAAGTAAAAAGGTATAACTATTGGGGATTTTGTGATATAGATATAATATTTGGGAGTATTAGAAAATTTGTAACTGAAGAAGTTTTAGAAAAATATGATAAAATATATACAAGAGGACATTTAACAATATTAAAAAATTCACCAAGAGTAAATAAAATAATAAAATCTAATACATTAATATGTGATGGTTATGATTATGTAGAAGCATTATCATCAAAACGTAGTTGCTATTTTGATGAATGGCGAGGAATAAGCAAAATTTTTGAAATAAAAAATATTGCTCAATACGATGAAATAGATTTTGCAGATTTAGCAATAAGCCAATACAATTTTCATATGTTATCTATAGAAAATCTTAAAGAAAAGAATGAAATTTTTGAATGGGAAAAAGGTCACTTATATTATATTACTGAAGATAATAAAAAAGAGGAGATAATATATGCTCATTTTCAAAAAAGAATAATGGAAATGAATATATCAAATATGAAAACAGATCACTTCTTAATAATTCCAAATGAATTTATTGATTATCGAAATATTGATATGAATTTTATATATAATACTACTAGAATAAATGATTATAGAAATAAAAAAGTAAAAGAATTTTATAGAAGGTATAATAAAATAAAAATAAAAGGCTATAAAGATGCGATGATAAGAAAATTTTTTAGATTAATAAAAAAAATTAAACACAAAAAAGATAGATAAAAAGGAGATAATAATGCGTTCAACAAATTCAATAAAAAATGCAGTAGTAGCATTAATAATGAATACAGTAAATATTTTAATAGGTTTTGTAGCTCAAAGAATATTTGTTCAAGCATTAGGTGCAGAGTATTTAGGAATTAATGGACTATTTAACAATGTATTATCTATGCTTGGAATTGTAGAATTAGGATTGGGGTCTGCAATTATATATCATATATATAAACCAATAGCAGAAGAAGATATAGAAAAAATAAAATCTTTAATGTTATTTTATAAAATAGGATATAGAGTTATTGCTTCATTGATTGCAATAATTGGATTATGTGTTATTCCGTTCCTACATTACATTGTTGGTGAAGTAAGCATAAGTGAGAATATAATATACATTTATATTTTATTCTTAGTTGATATAATTGCATCATACTTATTAACTTATAAAAGATCCATATTATATGCTAATCAAAAAAATTACATTGTAAATCTAGTTCATATAGGTTATTATGTAGTAATGAATTTCGTACAAATAGCAATTTTATTAAATTCTAAAAATTATATTTTATATTTATGGACAAAAGTAGTATGTAGAATTTTAGAAAATATGGTAATAACTGTAATTGCAAACAAAATGTACCCATATATAAAAGAAAAAAATTCAAAACCGCTTGATAAGCAAGTACAAAAGAGTATTTTTACAAAAGTTAAAGGATTACTTTATCATAAAATTGGAGGAGTAATAGTTTTTGGAACAGACAATATAATAATTTCAAAATTTTTTGGAGTAATTACAGTTGGATTATATTCGAATTATCAATTGATTCTGCAAGCCTTAAATACTTTATTTACGCAAGTATTTACTTCACTTACAGCAAGTGTTGGTAACTTATTAGTAGAAAAAAATGAAGAAAAATCATATACTATTTACAAAAATATGTTATTTATTAATTCGTGGATTTTTACATTTGGATCTTGCGGATTATTATGTATTATGGAGCCTTTTATTAAAATATGGGTTGGAAGTGAATTTATTCTACCGTCTTCAGTTTTATTAGTGCTAGTAATTAATTTTTATATACAGGGTATGCGAAGAACAAGTAATACATTTAAAGAAGCTGCTGGAATTGTTTATGTAGATAGATATGTACCTTTAATAGAGGCATTAGTTAACATTATGGCATCAATTATATTAGCTAAAATATTTGGCTTAATGGGAGTTTGTTTAGGGACTATTATAAGTACATTTATAGTATTTTTATATGGATATCCAATTTTTGTATATAAGCCAATTTTCAAAAAAAGTTATTTTCAATATTTAAAAGACTATATACCATATGTATTAACTACAATAATTGCTGTTACAATAACTTATATAATTACTTCTAAAATAATTATAGGAGATTTACTATTACAAATTGTAATTAATTTAATAATAGTAGTAATTATTCCAAATTTAATTTATTATATTTTATTAAGAAATACAGAAGAATTTAAATATTATAAAAACATGGTAACTAATATTATGAATAGCATAAAGATTAAATTAAACAAAAAATCAGTATAAATTTAATTATAAGGAGGAAAACAAAATTGAATAAAAACAGTAAAATTGTAGAGAGAGAGAGAGAGAGAGAGAGAGAGAGAGAGAGAGAGAGAGAGAGAGAGAGAGAGAGAGACTATTTACAAGCTGAAAATCTCCAAGATACATTAAATAAAAAAGAAACACAAAGACAATCAAATTTTGAACTATTAAGAATTATCGCTATGATATTAATCGTAATGCACCATTGGGCAGTAGACAGTGGATTTAATATTACAGGTAATATAACATTAAATAGATGTATTATTCAATTTTTTTCTATAGGTGGAAAAGTAGGTGTCAATGTTTTTGTTTTAATTACTGGATATTTTATGGTAAATAGTAGATTTAAACTAAAGAAATTAATAAACATAATAATACAAACTTTTACATATAGTATAATTTTTCTAATATTAAATATAAAAAGTGCTAGTTTAATGCAAATTATTATATCTGTATTGCCTGTTACATTGTCTCAGTATTGGTTTATCACTACATATATATTTTTATATATGCTTTCACCTTTTATAAATAAACTTTTACAAAATTTAGATAAAAAGGAACATGAAAAATTACTGATAATGTTATTAGTTGTACAATGTGTTCTACATACATTAGTATATGCTCATTCACAATTTTCTAATATTGCTTGGTTTATAGTACTATATATTTTAGGAGCATATATTAGTAAATATTGCAATAAAGAAAATATTTCAATGAAGAAGGATTTTACAATTGCAATAATATCATATTTAGTAATATTTGCATCTACAATTATATTAGAGATGTTATCAGCTAAATTTACTTTTTTAGTGGATAAAACAAGATATTTTGCTCAGATGTACTCGATTTTCACTGTAATTACCTCAGTATTCTTATTTTGTGGATTTAGTAAGATAAAGTTTCAAAATACTATAGTTAATAGTATAGCAGGAACAACATTTGGAATATACATAATACATGAAAATACATTTATGAGAAATATTATATGGCTAGATATTGTACAAGGGGCAAAATATACAAATTCACCATACTTGATAATAAATGCTATTGTGGGAGTGATTTCTGTATTTGTTGTATGTGCTATAATAGAAAAAATAAGACAAATTACAATAGAACGCTTGCAAAATAAAGTAGTAGATAAAATAATAGATAAAGTAGTATATAAAAGCAGTAACTAA